>NZ_JBGLYV010000089.1:0-24975 GCF_047304225.1 Pseudomonas sp. Pseusp3
CGCGAAAGCGGTCGATCATTCAACATTGATGTCGACTGACACGCCGCTTTCGCGAGCAAGCCCGCTCCCACAGGGATCTACAGCATTACTTCATTTCGACGATGACTTCTTCATTCCACTTCTGAGGCAGGGCCTTGGAAGTCTTCTCCCACGCATCCGCGTCCTTGATCGGCGTGACCTTCTTGTACTGCTCGTTCGGCAGCAGCTTGGCCTGCACTTCGGCTGGCAGGGTCAGGTGCTCGGCACGGATCGGACGGGCATTGCCCTTGGCCAGGTTGATTTGGCCGGCATCGCTGAAGATGTACTCGCGGGCCAGCTTGGCGGCGTTCGGGTTCTTCGCGTACTTGTTGATGATGGTGGTGTAGCCGGAAATCACCGAACCGTCGGACGGGATCAGCACCACGTAGTCATCCGGGTTGGCCATCTTGGCCTTGTAGCTCAAGCCGTTGAAGTCCCAGACCACGCCGACTTCGATCTCGCCCTTTTCCATGGTGGCAATGGTCGGGTTGGCCATCGACAGACGCCCTTGCTTGGCGATGTCGGCGAACAGCTCCAATGCAGGCTTCAGGTTCTTCTCGTCGCCACCGTTGGCCAGTGCCGCGGCCAGTACGCCGTTGGCGGCCTGGGCTGCGGTGCTCACGTCACCGATGGACACCTTGTATTTGCCGCCCTTGAGGTCAGCCCACTTGGTTGGGGCTTCCGAGCCGTGCAGCAGTTTCTTGTTGACGATGAAAGCGATGGTGCCGGTGTAGGCCAGGGCCCAGTGGCCATCCTTGTCTTTAGCCCAGGTCGGCACCTGGTCCCAGGTGGATGGCTTGTAGGGTTGGGTAACGTTCTGCTTGACCGCGATCGGGCCGAACGCTGCACCGACGTCGCCGATGTCGGCGCTGGCGTTGTCTTTTTCAGCGGCGAACTTGGCGATCTCCTGGGCCGAGCTCATGTCGGTATCGATGTGTTTCAGGCCGTACGTCTTGGCCAGGTCTTCCCAGGTGCCTTTCCAGTTGGCCCAGTCATCGGGCATGCCGACGCTGTTGACGGCGCCTTCCGCTTTCGCAGCGGCTTCCAGGGTTTTCAAATCATCAGCCGCCATGGCGGCGGTGCACATTGCAATGGTCGAGCCTAACAGTGATGCCAGGAAAAACTGTTTCATTCCGAAGCTCCTTGGGTCGTGTTCAACGCTGCGATTGCGGTTTGTGTTGGTCTAGGTCAGCAATACCTGAGCCAATTTAAGGGGGCTGGATGACACTTTGATGTCGTTCGTCGCCCTGGATGACTATTTGTTCGACGGTATCGCCAGTGGCCTGCTAAGCGTAGACCATGGTCAAGGCCCCGGCTGACAAGGGACTTGGCCGATGAATTGCAGGTTCTTGCAGCCAGCGAATGGCGACCGTTGGGCAGCTTTGTCACATCTCGGTCATCTGCACTGCCTACGCTTGCAAGCTATTGAACGAGCCGGATTACGCTGCGGTTCTGCCCCGAATTGGTGCTGGTCTAGTCCAGATAGGAAACGTTGATGCGTGACGAGGCAACAAAAGCGGTAACAGCCATCGGTCAGGTGCTTCAGGAGCAGATCGACCATGGACTGTTGACTCCCGGCAGCAAATTGCCGGCCGAGCGCAAGCTCAGTGAATTGTTCGGCACCACGCGGATCACTTTGCGTGAGGCGTTGTTGCAGTTGGAGTCACAAGGGCAGATCTACCGCGAGGAGCGCCGCGGCTGGTTCGTCTCGCCGCCACGCTTGGCGTACAACCTGATGCAGCGCAGCCACTTTCACGCGATGGTCAGCGCCCAGGGGCGGGTGCCGTCCACCGAAGTGATTTCGGCGCGCTTGCAACCAGCATCGGCAGCGGTCTGCGCCTGGTTGCAATTGCCGGCGCTGTCGAGCGTGATCCAGATCTGCCGCTCACGGCGGATCGACGGGCGACTGGTGCTGTATGTGGAGCACTATCTGAACCCGCAGTATTTTCCCGGGATCCTCGATTTCGATTTGAATCAGTCAATCACCGAGTTGTATGCGCGGCATTACGATTTGCACTACGGGCGGGTGCGTTTCGAGATTGTGCCCACGGCCTTGTCGGTGGACGCGGCGGCGGCGTTGAAGGTGTCGGCGGGCAGCCCGGGCTTGCAGATTGCCCGGGTCAACTATGACCAGCATGAACGCTTGATCGACTGCGACCTGGAGTTCTGGCGGCATGATGCGATTCATGTCGGGGTGGATGTGGTCTAACGTCCGACCCACCTACACGGACTGTTCTGGCGCACCACCCGCGGTAATCACCTGAATGCTCATCCGCGGTGTCGCCAGATCCAGTCCGGCTTCATCCATGTGCCGCTTGAGCGACAGGTTGAACGCTCGCGACACTTCCCACTGCTTGATTGGCGCGGTCTTGAAGCGGGCGCGGAGGATCGCGTTGCCCGATTCGAAGCTTTCCACTCCCTGAAACTCCAGTGGCGACCAGATATTGCGCCGTTGCAGCGGGTCGGTGCGCATTTTCTGGCCGACTTCGCGCATCAGTTTGATTGCGTTGTCGATGTCCATGCTGGCCGGCACTGCGACCCGGAAGATCGCGTAGCCGAATTCCCGGGAGTAGTTCTTGATGCTTTTGATTTCACTGAACGGAATGGTGTGGACGATGCCATCGATGTCCCGCAGGCGCACGGTACGGATGGTCAGGCCTTCAACCGTGCCGAGGTGGCCGCCGACATCCACGTAGTCGTCGATGGCCAGGGAGTCTTCGATGATGATGAACAACCCGGTAATCAGGTCGGCTACCAGCGACTGCGCACCAAAGCCGATGGCCAGGCCGATCACGCCGGCACCGGCCAGCAGTGGCGTGACGTTCATGCCCATGTTCGCCAGGGCGACGATCAGCGCGACGATGAAAATGGCCACGAACAGCACGTTGCGAATCAGCGGCATCATCGTCTGCGCGCGGGCATTGGCCAGACCTTTGCGCGAGCGGGTCAGCGCGTGATGCACGGCGGTGTCGCTGAGAATCCAGATCAGCCAGGCGAACAGCAGCGTGCCAGCGAGGCTGAACAGCTTGACGCTGATTTCGTGGCCGTCGCCTTCGGTAAAGCGGATCAACGACATGCCCCAGACCCGCAGGCCGAGTTCGATGAAGGCCAGCCACACCAACAGGTGGACGATGGTGTAGAAGAAGTTTTTCAGCCGTTCCGAATACACCGCGTAGCGTCGGATGCCGCGCTGCGGTTTGAGGGCGTGGCGGCGTACCAGGCCGTTGATGACCATGCACAACACCAGCAAAACCGTGCAGATCAGCGACTGGCGCAGGGCGGTGCTGGTGTCGCCGGCGGAAATGAACGTCGCGAACAGGGATATGGCCACCAGCACCAGTGCCGGCACGTACCAGAAGGTGCCGAGAATCGACAGGGTGTCGTTGAGGGCGCGTCGGGTCAGGCGTCGGGACAGCGGCTGGTTGCGGATCAGGTGGGCGATCGGCCGGCGGAAGCGCAGGATGAACCGCCCCGTGGAAAGCGCTGCCAGGACATTGGCGACAGTCGCGGCGGTATGGGCCAGATGGCTGCCGAGGCTGTCGACCAGTTGCGGATCGCTCAGCGCTTCACCAAACGCGGCAAAGCTGCCGATCAGCCACAGTGGCCGAAACGCCTGGTGCCGCAGGATGTACAAGGCGCGGTGGCGATGTGGGCCGTCGAGCAGGGAAAAGGCAATCACGCAGATGGCCGAGAAGCAGGTGCCGACCACCAGTGCATAGGCCAGTACCATGGCCAGGCTTTTGCCCAGGGACGAGGGCAGGGCGTAGCTCATGTAGACCGTGATCACCAGGGCGATCAGCCATGGCCCGAGTTTGCGCAAGGCGAAGCGCAACATGTCGAGGGCCCGGGGGTGTTGCGGCAGTTCTTCAGGCAGGCCGAAACGCATCCGCACGCGGTGGCTGATCCAGATCAGGGCGGCGGCCAGCAGGCTCCAGACCACCAGGATCATGGCGAAGGCGAAAAGCATGGGCAGCCATTCGTTGGCCGGCAACGCCAGCGCCACCAGTTCTTCCCTGGCCTGATCGAACTCACTGGACCAGCGCGTGAGCGGACTGTCGTCGCCGGTAAACTTCTTCTCGATATTGCTCAGGGTCCCGCCGATCAGGCCCAGCACGCCTTCTTCGGTAATCGGCTGGGCCTTTTTGGTGGCGTCACGGAGCTTTTTCAGGTCGGCCAGCAGCTTGGTACGTTGCTGATCGTTCTCCAGCGACTTGATCACCTCGTCCAGGGATTGCCCCAGCGGCTCCTGTGCCTCGGGCTGGGTCTTGGCCTGGCTGGTGAGCAGGCTTGGCAAGCCGGCCGCCTGGGCGGGCGCCACTGACAGCAGCGTCATCAGGCAGGCAAGGAAAATACACGGCAGGGCAAAAAGACGAGCGAACACTAGGCGGTCAACCTCGCAAGGGGCGGATCGACCGAGTTTACGAGCCCGTCAAAATCAATGCGAGCCAAGGGTGATGAATTATTCGTTGAGTTTGGCGAGGATCTTGATCACCACGGTCGCGAGAATGGTCAGCATGCCGATCCACATGACAAACACACCGGCATTCTTGTCGCGAAAGTTGAAGCCGACGGCGAGCATCAGCATCCCGGCAAGAATCGGGATGAGCATGGCGTGAAAGGTGGACATCGAAATCATGGTGACAGCCTTGTCGAAGGGATACTGGGAGTCTAGGCAGCTTTTTTGCGCGGTGTTGCCTGTCCGTCTGTCTGTAGGAGCGAGCTTGCTCGCGATGGACTTCAAGGCGCTGCGTTTATCCAGAAAGCACGCGTAATCGTTCACGTCCATCGCGAGCAAGCTCGCTCCTACAGGGTATTGCGGGGTTTACGGCAAATCGCGGCAGGCGTAGAACGCGCTCAGCACCTTGACCAGGTGCGCCAAGTCATGGCTGCCGCACAGTTCGCGGATCGAGTGCATGGCGAACGTCGGCAGGCCGATGTCCACAGTGCGCACACCCAGGTGGCTGGCGGTGATCGGGCCGATGGTCGAACCGCAGCCCATGTCGCTGCGCACCACGAAGCTTTGCACCGGCACTTCTTCAGCCATGCACAGGTGACGGAAGAACCCGGCGGTTTCGCTGTTGGTGGCGTAGCGCTGGTTGCTGTTGACCTTGATCACCGGGCCGGCGTTGAGTTTCGGGCCGTGGTTGGCATCGTGTTTATCGGCGTAGTTCGGGTGCACGCCGTGGGCGTTGTCGGCCGAAACCAGCAGGGATTTCTGAATGGTGCGTACGAACTCATCACCTTCGGGCAGCAGGCGACGCAAGGTTTGCTCAAGCATCGGGCCATCGGCGCCGCAGGCCGAGCAGGAACCCACTTCTTCGTGATCGTTGCAGACCAGCACGCAGGTTTCGTCGGTGTTGGTGGTCAGCAGCGCTTGCAGGCCGGCGTAGCACGACAGCAGGTTGTCCAGGCGCGCGCCGGCGATGAAGTCGCCATGCAAGCCAATGACCGCAGCGCTTTGGGTATCGTAGAAGCTCAGCTCGTAATCGAGCACCACGTCCGCGTTCAAGCCGTGTTCACGGGCGAGTTGGTCGGTGAGTACCGCGCGGAAGTCCACGCGCTCGTCACCGGCAAATTGCGCGAGGATCGGCGGCAGTTCGGTCTGGGCGTTGATTGCCCAGCCCATGTTGGCTTCGCGGTTTAGGTGAATCGCCAGGTTCGGAATGATCGCGATCGGAGCCTCGAAGTCGATCAACTGGCTCTCGACCTTGCCATCACGCCGGAAGGTTACGCGGCCCGCCAGCGACAGGTCGCGGTCGAACCACGGTGCCAGCAGCGCACCGCCATACACTTCGACGCCCAATTGCCAGAAGCCCTGGCGTTGCAGTTCCGGTTGCGGCTTGACCCGCAGGCACGGGCTGTCGGTATGGGCGCCGACCAGGCGAATGCCGCCGTGCAGGGGCGAGTGGCGGCCCATCTTGATTGCGACAATCGAAGAGTCGTTGCGGGTGACGTAGTAGCGACCGTTGGCTTCGGTATTCCACGGCTCGCGTTCGTCGAGGCGCTGATAGCCCGCCGCTTCCAGGCGCTTTACAAGGCTGGCGGTGGCATGGAACGGGGTAGGGGAGGCCTTGAGAAAATCGATCAGGCCTTGGTTCAACTCTTCGCGCATAAAGTAGCTCCAGACAGCAATGGCGCCAGTTTAACGTATTGGCTTGGTAAATGGCGCCGCACTGATGGTGGGGCTGGTCACCGAAATCGAATCTGGAGGAGATCCCTTGTGGGAGCGGGCTTGCTCGCGAAGGCGTCGGGTCAGTCAATACATCGTTGAATGACACACCGTATTCGCGAGCAAGCCCGCTCCCACAGTTTCAGAACGGTGCCGGGCACTCGAAGCGCAGGCGTTCGCCGGTCTGGGGATGGGTGAACGTGAGCATGCTCGCGTGCAGGCACAGGCGCGGCCAGGCCGCCAGCGCCTGCTCATGGGCATACAGCCCGTCACCCAGCAGCGGATGACCAATGGAGAGCATGTGCACGCGTAACTGGTGGGAGCGGCCGGTGATCGGTGTCAGCTCGACGCGACACCAGTCGCCACAACGTTCGAGCACTCGCCAGAAGGTCAGCGCATGTTTGCCGAATTCGTGATCGACCACATGCCTTGGCTTGGTCGGCGGGTCGTAGCGCAGCGGCAAATCGATGCTGCCACTGTCCAGTTCGGGTTGACCCCAGCACAAGGCGGTGTAGGCCTTTTCGGTTTCGCGGTCGTGAAATTGCCGGGACAGCTCGCGATGGGTGTCCGGATCGCGGGCCAACAGGATGATGCCCGAGGTCTCCCAGTCCAGCCGATGGACGATCCGCGCTTCCGGGTAGCCGTTTTCTTGCAGGCGGGTAATCAGGCAGTCCTTGTTGTCATCGGCCCGGCCAGGGACGGAGAGCAACAGGGTCGGTTTGTTCACCACCAGTACGGCGGCGTCCTGATGGATGATTTGGACGTTGGACAACGGCATTAAAACAGCCTCGTAACAAACGCCAACGGCGGTTCAGGCCCCCCGCAGTCGCGCGTGGGGTCTGAACCGCCGTGGCTCCAGCCTGATCGACTCAGCGATCAGGCAGGGTGATATTGAGTTCCAGAATCGAGCAGCTGCCCTGGCTTTCCAGTGCGACATGCACGTCATCGGACCCGATATTGACGTACTTGCGGATCACCTCGACCAGTTCCTTCTGCAAGGCCGGCAGGTAGTCCGGGGTACTGCGTTGGCCGCGTTCGTGCGCCACGATGATCTGTAGACGCTCTTTCGCTACCGACGCGGTGCTTTGCTTTTTGTTGGCACGAAAGAAGTCAAAAAGGTTCATTGCTTAGTTGCCTCCAAACAGGCGCTCGAAGAATCCCTTCTTCTGTACATCGAGGAATCGATGATCCACGGTCTTGCCCAGCAGGCGGTCAACGGTATCGCTGTAGGCTTGGCCGGCATCGCTCTGGTCGTCGAGAATCACCGGAACACCCTGGTTGGATGCCTTGAGCACCGCCTGGGATTCCGGGATCACGCCGAGCAGGGTCACCGAAAGGATTTCCTTGACGTCTTCTACGCCGAGCATTTCGCCTTTGCTCACACGTTCCGGGTGATAACGGGTAATCAGCAGGTGTTCCTTGATCGGGTCTTCGCCGCGTTCGGCACGACGGGACTTGCTGGCCAGCAGGCCGAGCATGCGGTCCGAATCTCGTACCGAGGAGACTTCCGGGTTGGTCACGACGATCGCTTCATCGGCGAAGTACATGGCCAGGTGGGCGCCTTTCTCGATGCCCGCCGGGGAGTCGCAGACCACGAACTCAAAGTCTTCCTTGAGTTGCATCAGGACTTTTTCCACGCCTTCGACTGTCAGCGCGTCTTTGTCGCGGGTCTGGCTGGCGGCCAGCACGTAGAGGTTTTCCAGGCGCTTGTCTTTGATCAGGGCCTGTTGCAGGTTGGCTTCGCCGTTGACCACGTTGACGAAGTCGTAAACCACACGACGCTCGCAACCCATGATCAGGTCGAGGTTACGCAAACCCACGTCGAAGTCGACGATAACTGTTTTGTGACCGCGCAGAGCGAGGCCGGTACCGATAGCGGCGCTGGTGGTGGTCTTACCCACACCACCCTTGCCGGATGTAACCACGAGAATCTTGGCCAAGGTGTTTCACCCCTAAGGAAAAAGGACTTTTCAGTCCCTGAAAAACATCTCCTGTAAAACTACTGCAGTCGGACAGCCTTGGCTGGAATCCGGTTTTGAGCGGCGTTTACCCCCGGTAAACACTGCTTTCGGCCTTTTTCCTACTTCGTTTGAGCCGTTTTCGCTACGTTTTAGAGATGCTTGGAAAATGCGGCAGTATCCGTTAAAGCCGAATGATGTTCAACACGTCGCCGGACAGGCTGACCTGCACACCCGAACCCCATAGCGGGTCGCGGCGCAGATCTTCGGAAACCTTGTAATGCCCGGCGATGGAAATCAGTTCAGCACTCATTTGCTGACAGAAAATCCGCGCCTTGGTGTCGCCCTTGACGCCGGCCAACACGCGACCGCGCATCGGGCCGTATACATGGATGTTGCCATCGGCGAGAAGTTCCGCCCCCGGGCTGACCGAGGAAATTACCACCAGGTCGCTGCCCTGGGCATAAATCTGCTGGCCACCGCGTACCGGCGAGGTGATGATTTTCGTCGGCTTGATGGTTGGCTCTGGCGGTTTTTCCGGTTTTTTCTTCGGTTCGCCTTCGCTCAGGTCCAGTGGACGCTCCCGGGCACCGGACGGTGGCAGCACCGGCAGGTCGACCGCGATGGCGGCGGCAATGTCTTCGATACGGCTGGCGCGGATCGCCAGGGTCCGCAGGCCATGCTGGCGGCAGACGCGCATCAGCCCCGGCAGATCGACAGCGCCTTCGTTGGCCGGGAGTTTGTCCAGGGCCAATACCAGCGGCGCGTTGCTGAAGAAGTTGGGCGCCTGGGCGACCTTGGCGGCCAGTTGCCGATCAAGGCTTTCAAGGTCGTTACGGGCCAGTTCCAGCACCGTAATGGCCAGCATGCTGCCCTTCAACTGGAACACGGGATCTTGGTCTAGCGGTTCGGTTTGGCTCATGGTCGGCATACAACGACTTGTCACTAAAAGTGCCGAGACTTATAACGAGAACGCCCGCAGGCCGCAAGCCGGGTCGAACGATGTAGAATGCGCGGCCATTGTCATTCCGGAAGCATTAATGGACCGCCCGCGTTTTCGAAAAGCATTTCTATCTCCACGTTTCTGGCCGCTGTGGTGTGGCCTGGGGCTGTTGTGGCTGATCGTCCAGTTGCCGTATCCGGCACTGCTGTGGATCGGTCGCGCACTGGGCGCATTGATGTATCGCGTGGCCGGCGACAGACGGCGCATTGCCCAGCGCAACCTGGAACTGTGCTTTCCTGAAAAAACCGCCGCCGAACGCAAGCGCCTGCTCAAGGAAAACTTCGCCTCCACCGGCATCGCTTTTTTCGAGATGGCGATGAGCTGGTGGTGGTCGCGTAAGCGCCTGGCGACTCTCGCTCACGTTGAAGGGCTGGAATATCTGCAGCAGGCCCAACGCGAAGGCAAGGGCGTGATCCTGATGGCCCTGCATTTCACCACTCTGGAAATCGGCGCGGCGCTGCTCGGCCAGCAACACACCATCGACGGCATGTACCGCGAACACAAGAATCCATTGTTCGACTACATCCAGCGCCAGGGCCGCGAGCGGCACAACCTCGATTCGCTGGCGGTGGAACGCGAAGACGTGCGCGGCATGCTCAAATTGCTGCGCTCGGGCCGCGCGATCTGGTACGCACCGGATCAGGACTACGGCGCCAAGCAAAGCATTTTCGTGCCGCTGTTCGGCATTCAGGCCGCGACCGTTACCGCCACCAGCAAATTTGCACGGCTGGGCAAGGCGCTGGTGGTGCCGTTCACCCAGGAGCGCCTGGCGGACGGCAGCGGGTATCGCCTGGTGATCCATGCGCCGCTCGAAGGCTTCCCCGGCGAAACCGAAGAAGCCGACTGCCTGCGCATCAATCAGTGGATCGAAGGCGTGCTGCGCGAGCATCCCGAGCAATACCTGTGGGCCCACCGCCGCTTCAAGAGCCGTCCACCGGGCGAGCCGAAGCTGTACGCCAAACGCGTGTAGGAGCGAGCTCGCTCGCGATGGTGGCCAACGATAACGCGGGGTACCTGACACCCCGCGGCGTTTTCACGACCATCGCGAGCAAGGGAACAGGTCGAAGCAACGAAATCCCATCAGGCACCAAGGAGAGTTGTGCATGAGTCCAGGCGAACCGGTTACAGGGTTGATTCTTTCCGGCGGCGGGGCTCGGGCGGCCTATCAAGTCGGCGTGCTGGCGGCGATTGCCGAATTGCTGCCGCCGGGGGCGAGCAATCCGTTTCCGGTGATCGTCGGCACCTCGGCGGGCGCGATCAACGCAGTCAGCCTCGCCAGTGGGGCGATGGACTTTCGTAACGCCATCGAACGCCTGACGGCCTTCTGGCAGGGTTTTCGCAGTCATCGGGTATTGCGCAGCGACTGGCCCGGGGTGATCCGCCAGGCCAGCCGCTTTGTCAGCCACAGTTTGCTCGGCATCGGTAAACACATGCCGGTGGCGCTGCTCAACAGTTCTCCGCTGCGCCATCTGCTCAACGACAAGCTGCATATGGGCGGCATCGCCGAAGCGATCGCACAGAAGCAATTGCATGCGGTGGCGGTCACGGCGTTCGGCTATGAGTCCGGTCAGGCAGTCACCTTCTATCAGGGCGGCGGCAAGATCGATGCCTGGTTGCGCCATCGACGCATCGGCGTTCCCACCCAATTGTCCGTCGAACACCTGCTCGCCAGTTCGGCCATTCCACTGCTGTTCGCCCCGGTGAAAATCGGCGAGGAGTACTTCGGTGATGGCGCGGTGCGTCAGTCGGCGCCGATCAGTCCGGCGCTGCACCTGGGCGCCAGTCGCGTACTGGTGGTGGGCGTCAGCGGCAACCCGCGTGGCTTTGATCCGGCGCAGCCACTGCAACGCGCTTACACCGGGCAACAACCCACCCTGGCGCAGATCGGCGGGCACATGCTCAACAGTACGTTCATTGATAGCCTGGAAAGTGACATCGAGTTGCTGCAGCGCTTGAACCAGTTCAGCCACCTGATGCCCGACGGTACGCCGACCCGCGCCTTGGGCGTGGCGCCGGTGGACGTGCTGGTGATTTCACCAAGCCAACCGATCGACGAAATTGCCGCGCGACATCGCCAGGAATTGCCGCCTGCATTGCGTCTGTTCCTGCGCGGGCCGGGCGCGACCAAGACCAGTGGGGCAGGGGTTTTGAGTTACCTGCTGTTCGAGGCGGGGTATTGCAGCGAGTTGATCGAACTGGGGCGGCGGGATGCGTTGGCCAAGCGCGGGGAGTTGTGCCGGTTTCTGGGGATAGTGGAGCCTTTGGTTTCGGCTTGAGATCGGCGGTGCGGCTATCTCTTGTAGGAGCGAGCTTGCTCGCGATGGAGGAAAGGACGCCGCGGGGTATCAGGACCCCAGCGTTATCGTTCACGACCATCGCGAGCGGGCTCGCTCCTACAGGAGGTTTTCAGATCAGAAGTGAACCTTGACCAGGAAGCTGGTCACGCTCTGATCGGTCTTGAAGCCCTGGCTGTCTTCGATCCCGTACTTGTTTTTCCAGTAGTCATACTCGACACCGACGTACAACTGCTTGGCACCCAGGTTCAGCGCCTTGCCCAGGTCGTATTTGACCTGCGGATTGAAGTGCAGGTTGGCGTGGTATTCGCCTTTTTTGTTCACATCATTGTCGACGACCCAATCCATGAAGCCGTCGATCAGCACGTCCGAGCCACCCACCGGGATGGTGTAGGACCAGACCGGCGTGACCTGCCAGATGTTGTCGCCCGGGCGGTCGCCTTCGGTGTGACGGTTGTAGAAGTTCAACTGGAAGTAGTCGAAGCCCGGGATGGCCAGGTCGAAGCCTGGACCGATCAGGTAGGACTCGGTGTCGTCTTCACCGAACTCGTAGGTCATGGCCAGCAGCACGTCCTTGATCGGGCCGAACTCGAATTTCTGGTCGAAGATCTTGTTGAACGACAGGCGTGGGCTGAACTCGCCATAGTGGGTGTTCTTACCCGCAAAGGCGTCTTCCTTGCCGTTGTAGAAGATTTTGTCGATGAAGAAGAAGTTGTCGCCGTACTTCCAGCCATCGGCGTGTTCGAAGGTCACCGTCTGCTGGATGCGCGGGTTGACCTGGAAGTCCTTGCCATACAGGTAGGTCAGGCTGTTGTTCTGCCACTGCAGCAAATCGCCGGCCATGGCCTGGCCCCCGGCCAGCATCGATCCCGCCAGCATCAGGCTAGTGCACGTACGTTTCATTCGGTTGCTCCCAAAAAGTAGGTGGTTCCACGTTATTTTTTTAAGGTCGGCGCTCTGGTGTGGCGCCTGTTTCCGTAGCGGTAAAAAATTATCCATTCGGTCAGCTTCAGTGCTGTTGGCAAGAGCTGGGCCAAGGCTTTCAAAAAGCAAAAAAACTCCCGTTCGGCGGCTCAAGAGCAGTCGATTGAGAGGGGTTTTGGAGTGCCTTGGTGCCTGCCAGCGCCGGGATAAGTTGGCCTGCTGGTCAGGTTTTAAATCCGGGCTTTTTTTTAAACCGGATTCGGGCGGCCGCGGAGAATACTGACTCCTCGGCCAGGTCTCAAGTGCTCCGCAACGGCGCACCGACGACAGGTTTGGGGCGCGGTTGCGGGGCAGCATCAGAAATGCACCTTCACCAGCAGGCTGGTGGTGTTTTCATTGGTGTCGAAGTGGCTGCTGTTTTCGATGCCGTACTTGTCTTTCCAGTAGCTGTATTCGGCGCCGACATACACCTGTTTCTCCCGCCAGCCCAAGGCCTTGCCCAGGTCGTACTTGATCTGCGGGTTGAAGTGCAGGTTGGCGTGATAAGTGCCGTGTGAGTTCTGGTCGTTATCCACCACCCAGTCCATGTAGCCGTCGATCAACAGGTTCGAGTTGCCCAATGGCAGGGTGTAGGACCAGGCCGGCGTGATCTGCCAGACATCGTCGCCGGGACGCGAGCCTTCGGTCTGACGGTAATAGAAGTTCAAGGTGAAGAAATTGAAGCCCGGTACCGCGAGGTCGAAACCAGGGCCGATCAGGTAGGCCTCGGTGTCGTCTTCGCCGTTCTCGTAGGTCATGGCCAGCAGCACGTCCTTGACCGGGCCGAATTCGAAACGGCGGTCGAGGATCTTGCCGAAGGAGAGGCGCGGGCTGAACTCGCCGTAATAGGCGTGGACGCCTTTGTTCCGGTCTTTGTCGCCGTTGTAGTAAGTGCTGTCGATGAACATGAAGTTGTCGCCGTACTTCCAGCGGTCGGCGTGTTCGAAGGTGATCGTCTGCTGGATGTGCGGGTTGACCACGAAATCCTTGCCGTACAGGTAGCTCAGGCTGTTGGTCTGCCACAGCAGCAAATCGCCGGCCATGGCCTGACTCGCGGCCAGCAGGCCGCCACACAACAGCACGTTGGTTTGTGTCCGAATCATCTGTTGCTCCCTCTTGTTTTTATTTTTGCGAGGCGCAGGCAGCCCCAAACCCTGTAGGAGCGAGCTCGCTCGCGATGGTCGTCAACGATTACGCGTGTTGTCTGAATACCCGTGGTGCTCTCGGGTCCATCGCGAGCAAGCTCGCTCCTACAGGGGGGGGCGTGTCTTTACCTGTCAGTGGGCGTGGCAGTCGTTGACGGCTGCGCGTTCGGCGCCGCCAAGGATGTTGAACAGCAGGTTCAGCGTCAGCGCGCTGAGGGTGGCCATGGCGATGCCGCTGTGGGTGATCGGACTCATCCACACGGGCAGGTGGGCGAAAAACTCCGGGCGCACCACCGGGATCAGACCCATGCCGATGCTCACCGCAACCAGTAACTGGTTGCGACGGTCACCGATGTCGGCTTCCTGGAGAATCTTGATCCCGGTGGCGGCGACCATGCCGAACATCGCGATCGCTGCGCCACCCAGTACTGCCGGAGGAATCGAGGCCACCAGGAACGCGGCTTTGGGCAGCAGGCTCAGCACGATCAACAACCCGCCGGCGACGATGGTCACCGAACGGCAGCGCACGCCGGTCATCTGCACCAGGCCGATGTTCTGGGCGAAGGAGGAGTGGGTGAAGGTGTTGAAGAACCCGGCGAAGAACGAAGCGCCGGCATCGCACAGCAAGCCGCGGCGCAGCATCCGTGGGCAAACTTCCTGGCCGGTGATCTTGCCCAGCGCCAGGAACATCCCGGTGGACTCGACGAAGATGATCACTACCACCAGGCACATCGAGAGGATCGGTGCCAGTTCGAATTTCGGCATGCCGAAATGCAACGGGGTGACGAATTGCAGCCACGGCGCCTGAGCCATGCCACTGAGGTCGACCATGCCGAGCAGGCCGCAGAGCACGTAGCCCAGGCACATGCCGATCAGCACGGAAATATTGACCCAGAAACCGCGCATGAAGCGGTGCACCAGCAAAATGGTACCCAGTACCAGCGCGGCAATGGTCAGGTAGATGGGGGAGCCGAATTGAGCGGCGTCAGCACCACCGCCGGCCCAGTTCACGGCCACGGGGAACAGCGACAAACCGATCGAGGTGATGACCGTGCCGGTCACCAGCGGCGGGAAGAAGCGTACGACTTTGGACATGAACGGGGCGATGAGCATGCCGAAGAACCCGGCGGCGATGGTGGCGCCGAAGATCCCCTGCAGGCCGATACCGGGCATGCCGGCCATGGCGACCATGCTGCCGACGGCGGCGAAACTGGCGCCCATCATCACTGGCATGCGAATGCCCATGGGGCCGATGCCGAGGGACTGGACGATGGTGGCAATACCGGCCACCAGCAGGTCGGCATTGATCAGGAAGGCGATTTCTTCACGACTCAGGCCTGCGGCCTGTCCGATGATCAGCGGCACTGCGATGGCTCCGCCGTACATCAGCAGAACGTGTTGCAGGCCAACCAGGATCAGTTGCAAAAGGGGCAAACGCTGAATGGCGGGTGCGTCGGGGATGCGCGCTTCGGATAGCTCGGACATGCAACACCTCGGATCTTTTTTATTCTTTTGATTTTGTGCATCAGGCAAACCTGTGGGAGCGGCGATGCGGCGTCCCGACTTGCTCGCGAAGAGGCCATAACATTCAACATTGTTGTTGACTGACCCGACGCCTTCGCGAGCAAGCCCGCTCCCACAGGATTGATGGTGTCCATGTGGGAGCGAGCCTGCTCGCGAAGCTTTTTACTTAGTTGGTCGGAGCACCCTGAACAATCCAGGCACCGATCAGGTCACGTTCCTGCTGGGTCATCTGTGTGATGTTGCCCAGTGGCATGATCTGGCTGGTGACGGCTTGCGCCTGGATGCGAGCCGCGTTCTGGCGGATCTGCTCGGGGGTGTCGAACATCACACCGGCAGGGGCCGCGCTGAACAGAGGGCTGGTCGGCTTGGCCGAATGGCAAACCGCGCAACGTTCCTGAATCACGCTGTGCACTTTGTCGAAGCCTGGGCCGGCATTGGATGCTTGCGCCGGTGCAGCTGCAGGCGCTTCGGCAGGTTTTGCTTCAGCAGGTTTCAAACCACCACCCACGGCTGTTTCCGGCAATGGTTGGTATTCGATTTTCGCCGGTGCCTTGGCCACTTCCGGGCTGTTCAACGGCGCAGGGCCGGTGACGTAAGCCAGGCTGATCATGCCGACGGCTGCCACAGGCAGGGTCCAGGCAAACTTGTGGCTGTCGTGACGGGTGTTGAAGTAGTGACGCACCAACACCGCCAGAACCGCGATCCCGGCCAGGATCAACCAGTTGTACTGGCTGCCGTAGGTGCTCGGGAAGTGGTTGCTGATCATGATGAACAGCACAGGCAAGGTGAAGTAGTTGTTGTGGCGCGAACGCAGCAGGCCTTTGGCCGGCAGTGCCGGATCGGGTGTGCGGTTTTCGGCGATCGCCGCGACCAGTGCGCGCTGCGCCGGCATGATGATGCGGAACACGTTGCCGACCATGATGGTGCCGATGATCGCGCCGACGTGCAGGTACGCACCCCGCCCGCTGAACACTTTGCTGAAGCCGTAGGCCGCGCCGATGATCAGTACGAACAGGATGAAACCCAGCAGGGCAGGGCGTTTGCCCAGGGCCGAATCGCACAGGAAGGAGTAGATGAACCAGCCGATGAACAACGAGCCGAGGCCGATGGCCACGCCTTCAGGACCGCTCAGGGTGCTGCCCGGAGCCAGCAGGTAGAGCGTCGGGTTGGAGTAGAACACCACGCACAGCAGCGCGATACCCGACATCCAGGTGAAGTAGGCTTCCCATTTGAACCAGTGCAGGTTGTCCGGCATGGTCGGTGGAGCCAGTTTGTATTTTTCCAGGTGGTAGATACCGCCGCCGTGGATCGCCCACAAATCGCCAGCCAGACCGCTTTTCGGGTTGACCCGATTGAGGTTGTTTTCCAGCCATACGAAATAGAACGACGCACCGATCCAGGCCACGCCAGTAATCATGTGAACCCAGCGCACGCTCAGGTTCAGCCATTCCAACAGATGTGCTTCCACAGTCTTTACCTCTCGCCCGTCACTCTTGTTGTCGAGTGATCGGACCTTCTCTTATTGGTGGGGGGCGAGGATCAAACGCTCATCCTCTTTGAAAAAATGCTCATCGCAGTTATTGCCTGTGCCACTGCGATCAACCACCAGGAAGTCATCCCGCTTTTCGATCGTCAGCACCGGGTGGTGCCAGACGCCGCGATGGTAATTAATGCCCTGCCTGCCGTTGGTGACGAAGGCGCGGACCAAGCCTGATACAGGTTCATCGCCAAGTGGCGCGACCACGATCAGAAAGGGGTTGCCGAGCAGCGGAATGAAAGCCTGGCTGCCCAGCGGATGACGCTCCAGCATGCTGACGGTCAGCGGCATGTCCTGCGCGTCGGCGCGGAAGATGCTGATGATCGCCTTGTCCTCTGGCGTGGCGGTTTCCACCGACGCCAGTTTGTGGAAGCGCATGGTCGAACCGTTGTTGATCATGAAGTGATCGCTGCCGTCGGTTTCGATCACGTCACCGAAAGGGGCGAAGGCTTCTTTGGTCAGCGGTTCAATCGTCAGTGTGCGCATGCTGGTCTTCTTAATCTGTTTAGGTATTGATGGTTCTTTGTAGGAGCGAGCTTGCTCGCGATGGTCGTCAACGAAAACGCGCCCAATCTGAATGAACACGGTGTCTTGACGTTTTTCGCGAGCAAGCTCGCTCCTACAGGCTCAGCATTACTTCGCTACCTTGCCCAAAACGCGCAGGCGGCTTACACCACCATCCGGGAACACGTTCAGGCGGATGTGGGTGATCGGACCCAACGCCTTGATCTGCTCGGCGAAGGTGTGTTCGGCGTGCATTTCCAGCTTCTGGCTTGGCAGCAGTTCGCGCCAGAACAGCGACTGGGTTTCGATCTGGCTGTCGGTACCGCCCTTCACGAAGGCGCCCTGGATCGAGCAGCTGTCCGGGTAGTTGCCCTTGAAGTGCAGGGTGTCGACGATGACTTTCTCGACTTCACCGGCATGACCCAGGGCGACGATGACCCAGTCATTGCCCGGAGTACGACGACGCGCGGTTTCCCAGCCATCGCCCATGTTGATGCCGCGACCCGGGTTGAGGATGTTGCTCATGCGGCCGAAGTGTTCGTCGGAGCAGGCGAGGGCGCGGCCGCCGTTGAGGGCCGCGGCCAGGTCGACTTGCTCGTTGTCGCCGATGGCCGACCAGTCGCGGAACGGCACACCGTACACACGCAGACGGGCTACGCCGCCATCCGGGTAGATGTTGAAGCGCAGGTGGCTGAAGGCCTGGTCGTTGTTGATTTCGTGGTAGTGGTGGCTGTTGCCTTGCAGCTCGACGGCCGACAGCACTTCAACCCACTGGGTGTTTTCGTTCGGCTCGCCCGAGGCCAGGAAGCAGGCTTCCAGGGAGGCCGACGGCGGGAAGTTGCCGGTGAAGAATGAAGTGTCGATGTCGACGCCCTTGATCGAACCTGGCACGCCCAGGCGAATCACTGCGCTGTCGAAGCCTTCGAAGCGCTTGCGACGCGATTCCCAGCCGTCCATCCACTTGCCGTTGTCATCGAACACGCCCTCCTTCCATACGGCCGGGGTCGGTTGGAACAGACGGTTGGCGTCTGCGAACCAGTCATCGGTGACCGAGATGATTTTGGTGCCCAGGCGGGCATCGGCCAGGTTGACGAACTTCTCGAAAGGTACGGCGTAAGCTTTCATTCTTCTTGTCTGCCTTTAAATAAGTGGCTTGGGATACTTGCCAGGCCCCGGGCGGTTTCGGCGTTCTTGAGTCCGCCGGGGCCAGGCTTGCTATAGGGTCAGTAATCGGAACAGGGCGATCTTGTTGATCTCCGCCAACGCGCACTTGAACTCGGTGTCGACCGGGTTGTGGATGCGCGTTTCGAACGCTGCGAGGATCTGATGCCGGTTGCTGCCTTTTACCGCCATGATGAAGGGAAACTTGAACTTGGCCTTGTAGGCGTCGTTCAGCTCGGTGAAGCGAGAAAACTCTTCGGCCGTGCATTGGTGAATACCGGCGCCGGCCTGTTCATTGGTGCTGGCTTCGGTAAGTTGGCCCTGGACGGCGGCTTTGCCGGCCAGGTCCGGGTGAGCGTTGATCAGGGCCAGCTGACTGGTGTGATCGGCGCTCAACAGGATGTCGCTCATGCGCTGGTGCAGGGTTTCGATCTCGTCGATCGAAGCGTCCTGGCCCAGGTCGAAGGCTTTCTCGGCCACCCATGGCGAATGTTCGTAGATGTCGGCGAAAGCGGCGACGAAAGCATCGCGGCTCAGGGTCGATGGTTTGACGGTTTGAAAGGTGCTCATTTGGCAGCCCCTGTGTACGGGTGGGTTTCGTGCCAGTGGCGCGCGATGTCGACGCGACGGCTGAACCACACCTGTTCATGACTTTTAGCGTATTCGATAAAGCGCTTGAGCGAAGCCAGACGCGCCGGACGGCCGATCAGGCGGCAGTGCAGGCCGATCGACAGCATCTTCGGTGCCTCGGCGCCTTCGGCGTAGAGCACGTCGAATGCATCCTTGAGGTATTCGAAGAAGTCGTCGCCCTTGTTGAACCCCTGGACCTGGGTGAAGCGCATGTCGTTGGTGTCCAGGGTGTACGGGATCACCAGGTGCGGCTTGCCGGTCGGGTTGTTCGGTTCCCAGTAGGGCAGGTCGTCGTCGTAGGTGTCGCAGTCGTAGAGGAAACCGCCTTCTTCCATCACCAGGCGACGGGTGTTCGGGCCGGTGCGGCCGGTGTACCAGCCCAGCGGGCGTTCGCCGGTGATCTCGGTGAGGATGCGGATCGCTTCGAGCATGTGCTCGCGTTCCTGGGTTTCATCCATGTACTGGTAGTCGATCCAGCGATAGCCGTGGCTGCAGATCTCGTGGCCGGCATCGACCATGGCGCGGATCACGTCCGGGTGACGCTGGGCGGCCATGGCCACGGCGAAGATGGTCAGGGGAATGTCGAATTCCTTGAACAACTTCAGGATCCGCCACACGCCGGCACGGCTGCCATACTCGTAAAGGGATTCCATGCTCATGTTGCGCGCGCCTTGCAGCGGTTGCGCAGAAACCATTTCCGAGAGGAACGCTTCGGACTCTTTGTCGCCGTGCAGGATGTTGCGCTCGCCACCTTCTTCGTAATTGAGTACGAACGACAGGGCGATTCGGGCATTGCCCGGCCAGTGTGGGTGCGGAGGGTTACTGCCGTAACCGACCAGGTCGCGTGGGTAGTCAGCGCTCACTGCAGGCTTCCTTCTTATTCGATGATGACGGTTGGTGTGACGCAGCTGAAGATTGGATGGCAGGCTTGCGTCACAGCGATGGGCTGATTGTATACAACTTTATATTCACTTTGTAAGCCTGAATTTTCGCATTTTTCACCGGCCGTCATCTTTTACTGCGATTGGCGTGAGCCTGCAAGAAATCTGCCTGACTGGTCAGTAATTTGATGAGGGGGTCATAGGCTGTGCGGTTTGGCCAGAAATCGATGCTAAATGCGCCGGTGGCGGGGGTTATGCGAAAAATGTCGTTTTTATTGTGTACAATTTTTTTGAAAAGTGTCTTAATCAATCGCTCGCCGCAGCTTTTCGTGCTCCGAATCGGTGCGGTCTCCTTTCAACTGACTTCGGGAGGCGCGAAGTCTGACTGCTCCACGCAGGCAGGCGCGCAGAATCAATGGGACGTTTGACTACACACGTTTTGGACGCAGCACACGGTTGCCCGGGCAGCTCGATCAAGGTTGAGTTGTACCGCGTTGAAGGTTCGCAGCTGGAATTGGTCGCCACTGCAGTCACCAACAGCGATGGCCGTGTCGATGCACCGCTGCTGCAAGGCGATGACTACCGCACCGGGGTCTATCAGGTTCAGTTTCATGCCGGCGATTACTACCGTGCACGTGGCGTCAAGCTGCCGGAGCCGGCTTTCCTGGATGTCGTGGTGCTGCGTTTCGGCATCTCCGCCGAGCAGGATCACTACCATGTGCCGCTGCTGATTTCGCCTTACAGCTATTCCACCTATCGCGGCAGCTGATCCCCCAAGCAGCTGCTGCACCCTGGAAGCGACTGCGCATATAGCTTCTTTGGTCTTTCGCCCGCTCACACTGCGGGCTTTTTTTCGCCTTGCGAAAATCGGTGCCTGTGATGCCGTCTTCGCGAGCAAGCCCGCTCCCACACTGGATCATCTTCGAACACAAATACCCTGTTCACTGAAGATCAACTGTGGGAGCGGGCTTGCTCGCGAAGCTTTTGCTGTTAGCGGCTCAACAGAGACGCAGCACCCGCGCCACTGAACAAGCCCGCACTGATCCTGTTGAACCAACTCTGCCCCTTGCCGCTGCGCAGATACCGCGCCGCACCATGGGCGCCGAGGCCATAGGCCAATTTGCACAGCAGGTCGAGCAGGGTCCAGGTCGCGATCATCACCAGCAATTGCGGCAGGAACGGCTGTTCGGCACTCAAGAACTGCGGCAGGAAAGCGGCGAAGAACAGAATGTCTTTCGGGTTGCTCGCACCCAGCATGAACGCACGCCCGAACAGTGCACGAAAGCGTGGCACCGCTGCTGCCTGTGGCACTTCAGCGCCGTGGGACGGCTGGCGCGACTGCTGCCAGCTCTGCCAGGCGAGGTAGAACAGGTAAAGGGCGCCAAGAATCTTCAGGGCACTGAAGAGCTGTTCCGAAGCCAGCAACAACGCACCCAAGCCCAGCGCCGACGCACTCAGCAAGCAGATCGAGGCCGATACGCCGCCAAGAAAGGCCGGACAGGAGCGGCGCAGGCCGTAATTCAGACTGTTGCTGATCATCAGTAAAGACAGCGGCCCCGGGATCAGGATCACTATCAGCGCAGCGCCGCTGAACAGCAGCCAGGTTTCCAGACTCATCACTTTCCTCCATTTGCACAAAAGCCCCACCCGACGGGGTGAGGCTGTTTTCAAGCCGGTACGGCGTGTGGTTTACAAGAAGATGAACTTGGCGATGAAGATCGCACAGAGCACCCACAGGCTGACCGAGATTTCCTTGTACTTGCCGGTGCCGGCCTTCAGCGCCACGTAGGTGATGAAGCCCAGCGCGATACCGTCGGCGACCGAGAAGGTCAGCGGCATCATGATTGCGGTGACGATCGCCGGAATGCTGTCGGTCGCTTCGTCCCATTCGATGTGGGCCATGCCGCCCATCATCAGCATTGCCACATAAATCAGTGCGCCAGCGGTGGCATAGGCGGGAATCATGCCGGCCAGTGGTGCGAAAAACATTGCCGCAATAAATAGCACACCCACGGTGACTGCGGTAAGACCAGTCCGACCACCAGCGGCCACACCGGCAGCACTTTCCACATAGCTTGTCACTGGCGGAACACCCACCACTGCGCCGAATACGCTCGAAGCACTGTCGGCTTTCATGGCGCGGGAAAGGTTTTCGATCCGGCCATCAGCGCCCACCAGGTTGGCGCGCTGGGCAACACCCATCAAGGTGCCGGCGGTGTCGAACATGTGCACGAAAAGGAACGCCAGGACCACGCTGATCATGCTGACGTTGAACACGCCGGCGACGTTCATGGCCATAAAGGTCGGAGCCAGGCTCGGCGGGGCCGACATGATGCCCTCGTAGTGCACCAGCCCAAGGCCCCAACCGGCGAGGGTCACGGTGATGATGCTGATGAGGATCGCGCCGAACACCTTGTGGTAGCTGAGGATGGCGATCATCAGGAAGCACACGGCGGCGAGCAGCGGGCCGGGTTCGCGCAGGGAGCCGAGCTTGATCAGCGTGGCCGGGCTATCGACGACGATACCCGCGGTTTTCAGGCCGATCAGCCCCAGGAACAGCCCCACGCCGGCGCCCATGGCGAAGCGCAGGCTGACCGGGATGCTGTTGAGCAACCATTCGCGGATCCGCGAGAACGTCAGGATCATGAACAACACACCGGAAACGAACACCGCACCGAGGGCGGTTTCCCAGTTGTAGCCCATGGTGCCGACCACGGTGTAGGTGAAGAAGGCGTTCAGCCCCATGCCCGGTGCCAGGCCGACTGGCCAGTTGGCGTACAGGCCCATCAACAGGCAACCGAGTGCGGCGGCGATGCAGGTGGCGACGAACGCGGCACCGTGATCGATCCCGGCGTCGGCCATGATGTTGGGGTTGACGAAAATGATGTAGGCCATGGTGATGAAGGTTGTCAGTCCGGCAATCAACTCGGTCTTCACCGTGGTGCCATGCAAGCTGAGTTTGAACAGGCGTTCCAGCAAGCCATTGCGTAATGGCGGCGAGAGTTCCAGCGTCGATGCTTCGGATTTGCGGCTTTCCACAGCGAATACTCCTCAAGAGTTTTATTGTTATTTCCAGGGCCGGACCCATGAGGGTGGCAGCGGCCCTTTGAGGCACTTGCGAATTTGTTGACCGCTTGGTCAGGAACTCGCACGAAGTGGATTATGCTTTTGTATACAAAGAAAGCAAATAATGTTTTTGATTTTGTAGACGAAATATTTGGCAATAGGGATATATCGCCTATTCTGGCCTCTTCGTCGGAACGCCGCCCGGAGTAAGCCCGCTCCCACAGGGGGGAATGCGGTCGCCTGTGGGAGCGGGCTTGCTCGCGAAGGCGTCGGTTCAGCCACTACAAATCCAGCAGATTGAATACTCAGTCTGCCGACAACTGGCCTTTCCCCAACGCGA
Source organism: Pseudomonas sp. Pseusp3 (assembly GCF_047304225.1). Classification (NCBI taxonomy): domain Bacteria; kingdom Pseudomonadati; phylum Pseudomonadota; class Gammaproteobacteria; order Pseudomonadales; family Pseudomonadaceae; genus Pseudomonas; species Pseudomonas sp. Pseusp3. Next base: position 23,194 of record NZ_JBGLYV010000089.1, read on the forward strand.
GGTTCACCACCAACCACCCATTCACCGCTGTCTCCCCAGCCTCGGCAAACACCCGCTCGAGCAATTTCACCTGCTCGCGGCGCAACGATTGTTCGAAACGAGCGCCGTCATCGGTCAACTCCAGCAGCCGCTTACGCTTGTCCGACTCGGAAGCGACGCTGTCCACCAGATGCATTTCCACCAACTGACGCAACGGTATGTTCAACGCCTGCTTGCTCACCCCGAGCAATGCCAGCAGCTCCTTGACGCTCAGGTTCGGATAGCGGGCGATGAAAAACACGATGCGCTGATGCACCCGACTCAGGCCACGACGTTCGAGCATTTCATCGGCCTTGGCGGTGAAGGCCTGGTAGCCGAAGAAAAACGCTTCCATGGCTTGTTGCTGGGAAAGCGGGTTTTTAAGGTCAAGCATATTGACGTATCCATTCGATCAAGCGTAATTTCGGTCAACAAGTTTGACTCATTTTCCACATGCCTCGCTACCGGTGATCCCATGGCTTTTTCCGAACGTGTCTCGCGCCTTAAAAGTTCTTTGATCCGTGAAATCCTCGCCGCGGCCCAGCGTCCGCAGATGATGTCGTTTGCCGGTGGCCTGCCAGCCGAAGCCATGTTGCCGAAAGTCGAATGGGCCGACATGCCGCTGTCCATCGGTCAATACGGCATGAGCGAAGGGGAGCCGGCGCTGCGCGAAGCGTTGGCCGGCGAAGCGCGAGCGCTGGGTGTGCCGTGCGAGGCCAGCCAGGTGCTGGTGGTCAGTGGTTCACAGCAGGCCCTGGACCTTGCCGCCAAGCTGTACATCGACAAGGGCACCGAGATCCTGCTCGAAGCGCCGACTTATCTGGCTGCGTTGCAAATCTTCCAACTGTTCGGCGCCGATTGCCTGACCGTGCCGCTGGAGGCCGACGGGCCGAACCTGGTGGAGCTTCGCGCTCGCCTGGAACAACACCGCCCGGCCTTCATCTACCTGATCCCGACCTTCCAGAACCCATCGGCCGTGCGTTACAGCGAATCCAGGCGCGATGCGGTGGCGGCGTTGCTGGATGAATTCGGCGTGACGCTGATCGAAGACGAGCCTTACCGCGAACTGACCTTCGACGGTGGCAGCGCCACGCCGATTGTCAGTCGCTTGAAAAAAGCCAGCTGGATCTACACCGGCACCGTGTCGAAAACCCTGCTGCCGGGTTTGCGCGTCGGCTTTCTGATCGCCAGCCCTGACCTGTTTCCCCATCTGTTGAAACTCAAGCAATCGGCGGACCTGCACACCAATCGGGTCGGGCAGTGGCAGGCACTGCAATGGATCGGCAGCGAAAGGTACCGGCAACACCGCAGTGAGTTGCGTGATTTTTACCGTGGGCGTCGGGATGCGTTTCAGGCGGCACTGATCACGCATTTCTCTGATCTGGCGGACTGGAACGTGCCGCAGGGTGGGCTGTTTTTCTGGCTGAAACTCAAGCAGCCGCAGGACACCCGCACCTTGCTCGACGCCGCGTTGGCCAATGACGTGGCGTTCATGCCGGGCGAGCCGTTTTTCCCCGAGCCGAATAACCATCCGGGGTATCTGCGGTTGAACTTCAGTCACATCGACCCGGTGCGGCTGGATGAGGGGCTCAAGCGGTTGGCGGCGGTGGTGCGTGCGGCACAGGCTGCAAAGGCAGCCTAGAAACAAATAAACCGGCCAATGGGCCGGTTTAATTTTGTCTGAAGTTTGCGGTGCCTGTGCCGGCCTCTTCGCGAGCAAGCCCGCTCCCACAGTTGATCGCATTCCCCCTGTGGGAGCGGGCT
>NZ_JBGLYV010000008.1:0-102350 GCF_047304225.1 Pseudomonas sp. Pseusp3
GGTCTCTGCTTCATCTGCAACACTCCTTCTGCTCACACAGAATTTAGTTGTGTTGCATCGACCGGTTGAATCCACAGCCAAAAGCAGTCATTCCCAAATTCATGCAAGAATCAGAAGACTTGCCGCTGCAACATTTGCCGAGGATTTACTCGAAGAAGACGCCAAAGATCTGCTGCTCCAGAGTTTGGCAGTAGCATTTTCAACAAACCTACTTTAGCGATGAGCTCAACATTGGTGGTTCGCGAAAGCCCCGAAGACTATTTGTTTAATCGCCCGATAAATTTCCAAAACTTCTTTGTTAGAAAGTACTTTCTCACCAGGATTAAAATCCACTCGCAATCCAATTTCCTCTTCATAAGCCCCATTAATAGAGCAGGTAAGCTGAAATATACAGTCATAGTAAAAATATTCATCATCACGCAAGTCTTTAAAAATCCATTCTTTCTTGCGGGCAACCTCATCAGAGCGATAGACCACGAAATCATTCGTCGCTTCTACCACCTCCAAGGTCCCACCCCAACTTTTGATGAATTCGAAAGCAGACCTACCTGGGTCATTCTTGCCAATATCATTGCGATCAACAAACACCTTAACCTTCCCAACATTACTACCAACGACATTTACACCGTTGATAAAAACCGTCTGACTCCCATCTTTAGAACTAACTCCTTTCGACATCAAATCTGAATTTAAACAATACTTCACACCGTCCACCAAAAAATAATTCACTTGCTGACTTTCAGTCACAACCCTACCCCATACCGACAAAGTAGTTAACACTAACGCAATCAGAAAATAAAACCTCATAGCTATTGATCCCTCGCACTTCCAGAAACATGGCGACCAAGAGGAATTAGCACACAATCAATCACCCTTCCGCTATCAGATTTTACTTCAGCTGCAACTGACACCAAAAGTGACAGCTGAATATCCCACCCCATCACCCTAACTTTATTTTTCAAGATCCTGATTTTATATAAAAGACCAAGCCTTTAATCTTCGATCGCATCATTGGACACGCTGACAGCGTCGGCGACTGTACCTCCGTCCTTATCTACAATCGCGCCAAAATGAACACCACTCGACTCTGCCCCTGACGAAGGAACACTAATGCGAGCGTAGACTAGGCGCGCCGGATGAATTAAAAACTCTTAGATCAAAATGCTATCACTGAATCTTTTGTTTAGAAGCCGAAGAGGACTACTCACCCGATTGCATTCCTGAGTCCTGGCGCTTTAATCCTTGCTAGTCCCTGCTTGATATAGCCCGTACTTCCATCGATTGTGTGTAGCTCCGAGAACGCTGTCACAGACATCCTAAGATTCTTTCAACTGACACACATTGAACATCGCAGCCTCCGTGACTACGGCGACTAGATCGCCGCTGACGTCATACAGGCCGATCTCAAGAATCCAATCACCCCGACTTCGGGCAGAATGAGTGACTCGGTGATCACGGTGTTGGGGTTGGGGTTATGCGGCCAGGGCCGTCATCTCTTGCGTGATGCTTCCAGGTAGCGTGACGAATGAAGTCTTTCGATTGCTGCCTGTCGCCACCGGCAGCAATGGGTCTCAGCCGGTCGCGACCGGCTGAGACCGGCCGGAAGCGGCAATCTCTCATTCTCTTCCGTGTAGGGAGCACAACCTGGACAAAAGCACTACCTACCATACACTTGGCAAACAAAGGCACGTTTTTGTTTTCTGGCTAGCTAGCCTAGGTTAGGCCTATGAACCCTCGCTATCACGAGATACACCGGGCCGAGATCAAACGACGGTTGTATCGCTACGCCGATCAACAGTGGGATGCTCTTCTTGGTGCATTCGCCACAAGTATTATCCTTGCGGGCTTTGGGGTCAGTTTCTTTTTTTCGCCCATACCAGGAAGCTGGATTATAGGATTCGTATTCTTTTTCTTGAGTGCACTTTTTTTCGCCATGTATAGGTGGTTGCTTCGGACCCTGAGAAAGCGGGAAATAGACAGTGGATGGCTCAATACATCTGATCAATTAATTTTCATACTGCTTACTTGTCTGGCTTTATTTTTATCTGACACTAATGAGTGGATCTATTTTTTCGTCTTTCTTTGCGCAAGTGCATACAGTACTTGGCGTCTACGACAGAACCTGCGAACTCATTTGATGCGCTACTATTTTCGCGAAGCGCGCGAGTACATTCGAGAGGTAGAACGGTACAGCCCTCGCCCTAAACGCCCAACCGTGCTGAAAGCGCCACCATAGGGAAGGAGTACTTTGGTTCGCAAGCTGACCTTTTTGACCGGCAGCAACCGGCCATTACATAGCAGACCTCGGACGCGCTGCTAGACTCCGCAATGAGGCCAAAGACAATGCCGCCATTCCTACTCGCCTCATTTCGTGTTTCTGGCGCGACACTCAAGCAAAACAGGGAGTTACGCATGAGCAAGGAACGTTATGCGACAGAAACGACGGAAAATACTACGCCACTTCTGCCGTCTACTTATAATAAGGAAGCCTCATGGAATCTCATAATCCCTACTCCCCACCCACTGCAGTGGTTCTCGAACTCAACGAACAACCAACTGACGAAATGATAGAAAACCTACCGATTTCTGCAGTTTGGAAAGAGCGCTTCAAGGCAATCGCTCATGCAGGCGGGCCAAAGCTACCCAACCTCAAAAATCTTCCAAAGCCGGAGCGAAGAAAAGCCTTCTCTTTTAACATATTGGCGTATCTCTTCGGCCCAATATATTACCTATCAAAAGGAATGTGGAAGAAATCAATCACATACTTAATCTTGTCAGTTGCCATTATTATAGTCCTAAGTTTTCTTCTAGATGCGCTCGGATACCCCGAATTATCCAATGCCCTCAAATATGGAGTAAGTGCATTTTATGCACTCCGCGCAAACATAGACTTTTACAAAAAAACCTTCCTACATAGCAACGGATGGTGGTGACAGCTAACAATGCGCTCAACCACCGCTTACTTCGTTTGAAAACTGGGCGCATATTTATTTCTTCTACTCTAATCGGCCTATCCAAGACGGCAGTCCTGGGTCGCTTTCTGCCTCTCGCGACAGGCAGAAAACGGCCAAAAGCGGTCTGTGGGGCGCGCCTCGTAAATCCAGGGCCACTCACAATTTTGACTCGATACGACTGACTTACTCGGGCCGGTAGCGGTATCGACTTTCCGACGCAGAATCATCATTACCGCAGGTACAAGGCGAGTTGCACTGCGGCTCGCGGATGGCCGCCGGCCACCCGCGAGCCAGTGCCATCAAGCCAGTAGCTTAAGCTCGTCTTTACCGTACTTGAGCGATTTCTCGTCTGGAATCATCAGGCCAGTGTGCTCGTTGCGCCCCTGCAGGATGAAGCGGGCGTTCGGGGTGCCCAACTGGGTAGCGGCCTGCTGGCTGTCGGTGCCGATCTCGCCCTTCTTCATGCGGTTGACGATCACCCCCACCGCCGTATCGTTGAAGTCGCGCAGCATCCAGGCATCGCCATCGCTGTCGCCAGCCACCAACACCGGGCCATAGCCCTTCTGTTTAACCAGCACGTTCTTGATGCCGACGGTCTTGCCCGGCCCGTAGTTGAAGTGCCAGTCCGGCTGATAGCGAGTGGTGTACTTGCCGCCTTCCATCGCCATGCGCAGGCCGATCACGTTCTCAGGCGGCACGCCGTATCCGTAATGAGGATTGCCCGCGAACACGCGTACCACATCGTCGATCGAGGCTGTGCTGACATAGACGTCGATGCCGTTGGCGCGCAGCGTGTGCATCAGGCCGCGGATTTCCTCATGGATGCGGATGCCATGAAAGTGCGTATCCGCCACCACCCCGGCCTTGCCCGGCAACGTGCGTGAGCTCTCGTACTTGACCTTGCGCAGCGCGTCGCCGATGGCGTAATTGTTGGAAGCCTCGGCCATCGCCTGCAACTCAGCCGTGGTCATGTTCTTGTAGAAATACAGAATCCACTTATAGCCGATCTCCACCGGGTAACTGTCGCAGATTGCGTCGTACATGAAGTAGAGCTTGGCGAGAAAATCCTTGTACTGCTCGCTGGCCTGAATCTCTTCCAGGCTCTTGTCGCCGGCGAGCCCCTTGTAGTTGGCGTGCAACCAGCGGTAATCCGCTTCTACGTCGCTGGCGATGTCTTCCATCTTGACCGGCTTGCCGTCCACCGTGGTGTAGTCCTTCATGAATGCGCCGTTCGGCACGTCCTGACGCACCACCTCAGCGAACTCATCGGGCGTCAGCTTGTACTGCAGATGATTGATCTGGTAGACCAGCAGTGCTTCTTCACAGTCGTTCATGATGCAGGTGTTGTCCCAGTCGAACACCGCGTACGGGCGCTGGTCAGGGCGGTAGGACGCGCTCTTGACGCCGTGCTCATCGATCACCGCCTGCAGACGCTTTTGGTTGAGCGGCGACCAGCGCGCCGGGTCCAGCGCACTTGGTGTGGCCGGGGGCGTGGCGGCTTGCGTTATGCGGGATGACAACAACAGCGGACTGACAACGGAAACGGTGGCGAGGGTGTTCAGAAACTGGCGACGCTGCATGGCATAGCTCCTACTTCTAGATGAGAGGTTACAACCGAGGCGATGGCGAAAGCGTGTTTCGAAATGCGGACGAGGGGAAGAAATCGTCCGGCCACGAGGCTAGCTCCAAATACACAAAAAAACAATGATGCCTCAGCATTCCACAAATATGACGCGCAGGCTGCGCCAGCCCAATGATCATGAGGCCGCGCCAAACTTGACAGCGACTGACGCCCCTCCACAATGCGTGCTCGGACAGCGACTCGAACAGCAGGGACACCCGGTATGTGGCAAGAAGAGCGTTACCAGCGGATCCGCGCACTGCTATCGACTTTGCAGCGCGTCACCACCGACCGCATCGTCACGGAGCTGAACGTTTCACGCGAGACGGTGCGACGCGACCTGGTCGCTCTGGAAGAACAGGGGGAGTTGAAGCGGATACACGGCGGCGCCATCCGCGTTGAAGACGAAGCGCCCATCGCCGAGCGGGCGAATATCAACGTCAAATTCAAGCGTGACCTCGCGCGCGCAGCGGTCAGCCTGCTGTCGCACGGACAGACTTTGTTTATCGACGCGGGCACCACCACCGTCATCCTCGCCGAAGAGCTGGCCAAGCTGGGAGGGCTGACCGTGATCACCAACTCGTTCAACGTGGCGTTGCAATTGCGTAATCCCGCTGTGCCAGGCGGCCAGCACAACGAGGTGATCGTACTGGGCGGTTCGCTCGACGACCGAGCTCCCGCTACGGTTGGCGGCACCACGGTGGCGGAAATTGGCCGCTATCGGGCCGACCTCGCGCTGTTATCTCCCGTCGGCATCGACGCCCAGCGCGGTGCCAGCAACTACGACCACCGCGAAGCCGAAGTGGCGCGCGCCATGGCCGACAATGCCGAAGGCGTGGTCATCCTCGCCGACTACAGCAAGATCGGCGTGGAGAGCCGCGTCGCTTTCTGCCCGCCAGAACGCATCGACGTGCTCATCACCAACCACAAGGCCAGTACCGAAGCGGCGTTCGCCGCACTGAACGCCAAGCTCAAACGTATTGTCCTGGCGTAGCAGTGGCTCGGCGGTTGCAACAGGCATTGACGCAGCGTGATGCTCTAGTGCGGCGCAACCGGGTAGATCTTGCACGACGCGACTCTCGGCGCGGGCAAACTGACCGTAACTGTATTGGCTGCGATCGCTTGCAATGGGTCGATTTCTGCACTTGGTGACGGGCAGTAATCCACAGCCAATAACGGTCATTCATTGTCTACAAAATCAGGGGCGATTCAGACAGTTGATTTTTATCAACTGCAAGCTCGACGGCGTTCCTTTCAATCGGGCAAGACTAATGGCTTGACGATCATCAAACTGCACGGTGCCCGGTTTAACACGCTCTCGGCAGTATCGCCGATAAACCGGTCACGCCCACGGTGATAAACCGTGCCCAGCACCACCATGTCAAAGGCATTCTGTTGAGCGAAAAGTCCGATGACCTTGTGGGGGACGCCTGTCAGTGAGTGTCGGCGTGTATTGCTGATGCAATAGCGCTCGGCAAGCACATCGAAAGCCTCTTGTTGGGCATCTTCAATTGCGTCCCTCAAACTGTTATCAAGACTGCCTGTCGGCACACTCATCGGCACATCGCTTATCTCTGACCAACGACTGACGTTAAGTAAGTGCAACTGGGCACCACAACTGGCCGCCAGAGTAGATGCCAGGTCGATTATTCGGTCATTTAATCCCCGAGTCAGCTCTTCCAGATGGGATAAATCGATCGCCGCGAGAATTTTCAAGGGTTTAGGATTTTTGGCGCTGGTAACCAGGTGCAGGGGAGTCGGACACTCGCGTAGCAGTCGCCAGTCCACAGGCCGGTGAAAGGCACGGTCAAGTGCCGGCACATAATGGGTGTCCTTGATTACCAGGTCCGGAAGAAAGTCGTTCACGTACTCAAGCAGGTTTGTCAGGCTCGACTTGGCCCAGACCACTTCGGTGGTCACCTGTATGCCGCCACATCGTTGAAACCGGGCCTGCTGCTCCAGCCAATGACGGTGCACCTGCAGGTAGCCTTCTCGTGCCTGAGCCATCGCATCATGGTCAAGCAGACCGGCTACCGCCAGTGCCTGGACATAATCGAACGCGACAATGTGCAATAAGGCAGCGGTTGCACCAGCCAAGGCATGTGCACGCTCAAACGCCGGGGTCAGGGTCATTTCGCTGGGGGCTATCAATAGAATGCGTTTGAGTTTGAGCATCACATACCTCGCCCTGAAACCTGCCTGAGTGCGAACCCGCCTGGCTGTCGGGGCCTTGAATCAAACGCCTGTTACTTCGAGTGAGCTCGTGACTGCAGCCAGCAAAATATCCGGCAATACAACGAACAAGTACGTTTTCATAATCGTCCCGTCGACTTGTTACGACTGGAAAGCGGTAGTTCGATTATTTGGAGTTATGCCGTGGGGAACCTGACTTTTATCAACTAATCAGCAGCTATCGTTAACGGAACGACTGGCTCTCGATTACTAAAACCCTTGTTGATTCAGCTCAACGATTTTCCGGCTTCTTGGCGTAGAAATACTCTGATTCACCGTCTCCCCTTTCACTGGAGATTTGCCATGCTGGCAGTCACGCTGATCAATACGCTGGTGGTCATCATCACCGTATTGATCCACTATGAATGCCTGTTACGCCTGAATGATTGGCTACCCCGGCTCAAGCTGTGGAGCCGCTTCAGAATCGTAGTTGGAGTATTCGGCGCCCTCCTGGCCCACGCAATAGAGGTCTGGTGCTTTGCGCTGGTCTATTACCTGATGGTGCACTCAGGGAGATGGGGCAGCCTGACGGGCAACTTCGACGGTTCGGTGATGGACTGCGTTTACTTTTCCTTTACGACGTACACGACGATCGGCTTCGGCGATATTTCGCCTGTGGGTAACCTCAAATACTTGACCGGTCTACAAGCCCTTACCGGGCTGGTGCTCATCACGTGGACCGCATCCTTCCTGTTTCTGGAAATGCAGAAGTACTGGAAGCGCAAATAATCCCCTTTCTGACTCGTATCAGACTCAACTGTCGAACTGACGGTGTGCCATCAAGTCTGGTACAGACTCGATCTAGACCGCCAGAACGCAGCATGGCACCTGATACAGAATATGCTCGGTCGTGCTGCCCAGAAGCTTGTCCACACCGTGGGACTGAACTCTGCCCATCACGATCACATCCACATTGTGTTCATTTGCAAACTCACTCAACGCTGTGACCGGGTTTCCCTCAATGAAATGTCGACGATTGGAGGGCACTCCGAACCGACCTGCCAACCCCAGAAAAGAATTTTCCAGGTCTCTGCGAATCGCTTTGGTCAGGTCAGCAAGTGTCAGGCCGCCCATGTCCGCCAGAAAAGCGGCCGAGATATCGCAGGCGTATAGCAAATGCAGCTCGGCGTTGCACTGCATCGCAAGGCTGCAAGCCTGTTTGATGATTCGGTCGTTCAGTCCATTGTCGGTTGACTCGATATCCGATACCTCGACCGCTGCTACAACCTTGCGGGGCAAAACGAAGCTGCTCCCGCCTACCAGATAGACCGGCACCAGACAGTGACGCAACAAGTGCCAATCCAACGGGGTGAAGAAGGCTCGCTTGAGCACGGACTCATGCTGAACCTCCTTGATCAACAAGTCGGGCTGCATGTCCGTGACGTGATCAATGATGTCTTGCTTCATGTCTTCAACCCAGGCCACCTCGGAGGTCACCTCTATCCCCCTGTCACGCAAATTTTCGGCCTGAGCCTTAAGCCAGCCGCGATGGTCCTGCAGGTATCGCTCCCGAGCCGATTCTCGATCGCCCTCTTCAAGCAGCGATAACCATTTGAACGAGGGGATAAGCGCCGCGATATGCAAACTTGCACCGCTAGCCTTGGCCAGCGCCGCTGCACGATTCATGGCTGGAGAATGGCGCAAGGCCGGGTTGATGATCAGTAACAGGCTTTGATACTGGCTCATGATAAATCTCCCGTGGGGTGGATATTCGACGCAGGCCGACTCTGTGTAGACGTCAGTGATTGGCCATCAATGTCCATTGCCGGCTCAGCCTAGGCTTCATGTCCCTACAGTTGCTCGGCACTTAGATAATCGCTCATGAACTTCTCCGCCAGAGCATCAGGCAACCAGCAGGTTTTTCCTCGATTCTGAGAGTCTGAAGCGCTCATGACTTGATTTGCATCAAGTCTCAAAGATTGCATATGAACTGAATTGCGCATGTGAGCCAGCCGACGGAACGGTTTTTTACCCGCTTGTCTGTTACGCCCACAATAGTTTGGAACAAAAGGTGGTTTGGGCAGGTAGCACCTATGCTTATCCCATCCATTTCGGGGCATTTAGGTCATGTCTGAAGCCAGGCCGTTTCAAAGTCAAAACCTCAAGTCTGCATGTTCCAACTGCAGCGTCCTGGAACTGTGCCTGCCGCTTGGCCTTACCGGTCTGGAAATCGAACGCCTGGACACACTGATCGTGCAACGATTGAAGGTCAAAAAGGGCGCGGCGCTTTACCGCGCAGGCGACCCTTTGCGTTCGCTGTATGCGGTGCGAATCGGTTCGTTCAAGACCAGCGTGCTTTCGGTCGATGGTCGCGAGCAAGTCACAGGGTTCCAGATCCCCGGCGAAATGCTTGGTCTAGACGCCATCAGCACCGATCTGCATGCATGCAATGCAGTTGCCTTGGAAGATAGCGAGGTCTGCCCCGTCCATTTTTCTCACCTGGAAAAACTTGCTCGAGAACTGCCTTCATTGCAGCACAACCTGAACAAAATCCTCAGCAGGGAAATCGTTCGCGATCACGACATGCTGATGATGCTGGGTAACATGAACTCGGATGAACGCTTGGCCGCTTTTCTCCTGAATTGGTCGCAGCGCTTGAATACCCGCGGTTATTCGTCCAGCAGCTTTGTGCTGAAAATGCGTCGGGAGGAAATTGGCTCTTACCTGGGCCTGCGCCTTGAAACCATCTGTCGGGGCATCGCGCACCTGCGTGACCAGGGAGTGGTGGAAATAAACGGACGCGACGTCAACATCCTGAACATGGACGAGCTTAAGCAACTGATCATGGGCTGCCATCGCAATCTCCGCTGACACCTGCTGACTGGAGAACCTTCATGCGTGCCATGGTTCGGGCTGGCGCTGTTGCGCACAGGTCAGTTCAACGGCGCAATAGTGCTCATTCCCTGACACGCGACCTGACCACCAAAATACTGCCCGCCACAGAGTACAGCGCTCGCTCTGTGTTGCTACCGATCAACCGGTCGAGCCCCACCCGATGCGCAGTGCCCATCACCACTACATCGGCCAGGTATTGCTCGACAAACTCACTGATCACCGGCACCGGCAGTCCCATGACGAAATGCCGTCGCTCCGGTGGCACCCCGTAGCGCTCCGCCAGTGCAACAAACGCCTGGTGCAAGGATTGACGCAGCTCTTCGCTGAGATCCACGCCCCAACCGCCCCCGGCCAATGGCGCGTCGCTGTTGAAAGCGGGCGATAAATCATAGGCGTAAAGCAGGTGTAACGGCGCATCGCATTGCAGAGCCAGGGCGTTGGCGGTCTGAATGATGGTGTCGTTCAATCCGCTGATTTGTGTCGACGGATCGAACGGATCCACTGCTGCCACGATTCGGTGCGGCAAGCTGTACCGGACATGGTTGACCAGATGCACGGGGATCGGGCATTCACGCAATAAGTGACAATCAAGCGGGGTGATGAACACCCGCTTGAGCACAGGTTCAAAGGTCACATCCTTGATCAACAGGTCGGGCTTGAGATCTCCGACCGTCTTCAAAATATCCAGCAGCGGATGGGTGGTGAAGACGGCTTTGACCGTCACGTCCAGCCCCAGGTCGCTGAGTCGATCGAGCTCTTCGGCCTCCCAGCGGCGGTAGTGACGCAAGTACCGCTGTTGCTCTGCGTCGTCGACTTTTTCTTGCCATAAATGAACCACCGGCGCCGGTTCGACAAAGGCCCGCACATCCAGTACGGCCCCGGCTGCCTTAGCCAATGCGACGGCACGCAACTGGGCGGGAGACTGATGCAGGGTTTGGTCAGAGATCAGCAGAAAACGTAGATATTGACCCATCACACACCTCCGTTCGACTCCGGTCATACAGTGCCAGCATGCTTTCAAGACTGCGCTCTATCACCTCGTGCGGTTTGATTTACATCAAGCACACGCAAACCAGTGCCGCCGGCACAGCTGTCTGATCCAGATCAGATTCAAGCATCGACAGCGGTGCAGAAAAGGATTCAAACGCGGTTCTTTTGCCGCATGCCAACCTTTCAAACCGCACAGGAGGAACACCCCATGCTTACCGTCAAAGACCACAATGATCGGGCCGCGGCACCCTCCGCTGCGGTCGACGGCCAATACTGGATCGAAGCGCTCAGGGACGGGCGATACCTGCTGATTCGGCCACTGGCGGAGAAGGATCGCGACCGTGAATACGCATTCATCAAACGGCTGTCTCCCGAGTCCCGCCACATGCGTTTTCTCGCGCAGATCAACGAACCCGGTGCTGCGATGCTCAATCAGTTGATGGACACGGATCATAACCAGCGTGTGGCCTACATCGCTTTGGTCCATGACAACGGGCATCTGGTCGAGATCGGCATCAGCCGTTACGCGGCCACTCGCGAGCATGAGTGTGAGTGTGAATGTGCCGTAACGGTCGCCGATGAATGGCAGTACCTGGGTCTGGGCACATTGCTGATGGAACATCTGATCAAGGCGGCCCGCAAAAACGGCTTTCGCCAGATGTATTCGGTGGACGCCTCCAGCAATGCCCCAATGCGCGACCTGGTCAAGGCGCTCGGATTCGAGACGCACAATGATCCCGACGACAGCCGTCAGGTGATTCATCGTCTTTACCTGTAGAAAATCGCCCCCGCGATGTTCCGGCCAACGGCTCATCGAGGGGCGATCAATCCCTCAGGATTGCAGTATTCTTCCTGGCTTGATCGCCAGCACACTGCACGGCGCCCGATGCAGGAGTTGCTCGGCCGTGGTTCCGAGTAATTTGCTCAAGCCCTTGTGCTGCACCGTGCCCATGACAATGACATCGCTGCGGTACTCGAAGACAAACTCACAAATACTCGGCACGGGTGCCCCCTCTATGAAGTGACGACGCTCCGGTGACACGCCGTGGCGTTCAGCGATGGCCGCAAATGCTTCACGCTGAACCGTTCCCAACATTTCATAAATTCCGGTGGCCAACGGCAATGCGGCAAAGCCCATGTCCTGGACGTATACGGCCGTCCAGTCATACACATGCAGCAACTCAAGACTGGCATCACAGACCGCGGCCAGTTTCGCCGCAGCGTCGATAATCTGGTCGTTGAACACACGGTCCTGATCCTCATCGCGCAACACATCAATGATGGCCAGTACGTTGCGTGGTCGGGCATTCAGCGGAGTAGTCACCAGATGCACCGGCACAGGACAATCGCGCAGCAGCTGCCAATCCAGCGGTATAAAAAACACGCGCTTGAGCGCCGATTCTTCCTGGGCGTCCTTGATGATTAGCATCAGCGGCATCTCATTGATGAAGTTCAGAATCTCCTCATAAGGATGCTGTACCCATACCACTTCGCTGGTGACCTCGACGCCGTGCTTGCTCATCAGTCCGGCCTGCTCCACGAGCCATTGGCGATGGGTTTGCAGATAGCCGTCCCGAGCTAGACTGAATTGTTCCGGGGCGAACAGCCCGGCCACCGCCAGGGCCTGTGAATAGTCGAACGCCACAATGTGTAACGGCAATTGCATCGCAAGCGCAAGCGCAGCAGCCCGGTTGAATGCCGGTGTCCGAGTCATGGCTGAAGGAGCAATCAAGAGTAAACGCTGAGATTGCGACATAGGGCACCTCGGCACACGGCCATTTCAATCCAGGAGTAGAACCACAGATTGATTGCTCCTTGTTCCGACCACTTGATTTTTATCAGTTGCGCGCGCGATATCCTTCAGAGCAGCCCCATCCCCGCCCACAACGCCAGGGTCAGCAACACCTGGCCCGGGATCACGTAAGCGGCGAAGCGTCGCCCGCCGCTTACCCACGCCTCCACGCATTTGCTGACGGAGTTGCTGCTGATCGCAATCAGCACAGGCCCGACAATGGCATCGAAGGGCAACTGACCGGACTTGGCCAGCGTGGCAATCGACGCCGTGGAAGCATGCGCATCAGCAAAACCGCTGAATGTGGCCGTCAACATCACCCCCAGCTGGCCGAAATGGCTGAGCATCACAGACGAAACAAAGGTAATGCCGGTCATGGTCAATGTGACGATCAGGGCCAGCTTGAGGTTGAACGCCCCACCGACTTTGATCGGCTGGTTGGCCTCGGTCGCTGACTTGGGAAACATCAGGCATACCCCATACAACGTCGTGGCGGCTGCTCCGGACATCAATGGCCCCCACATATGGCGCAGCAAACCGGGGTCGACCGCCCCCAGAATCAAGCCGACCTGCGTAACGGTGGCCATATTGGACAGGATCGCTGCCGTACTCAGGACCTTGATATTGTCGGGCTGCCGGGCGACGAGATGGCCCATGGCAGCGATCGTCACGGTGCTGGAAGCGAAACCGGAGGCAATCGCGCTGATCGCATATCCGTACCGCGTCCCCAAGGTCCGAACGGCAATATGTCCAATCGCCCCCACCGCCATCAGCAATACGGTCAGGCTGCAAATGGTGCGTAGATTTATAGCAACGTAGGGACCGATAAAGCGGTCCGGTGCCAAGGGTAGCACTACAAGAGCAGCCGTCAGGAGGATAAGGCCGTCGCCTAATTCCGCATCAGTCAATTGGCTGCGGGCAAAGTGGTGCAGCTTCTCTCGATAAGTCAGTAGCCCTGCCATCACCACGCCGATAGCAATCGCTAGCTCAGGGTTCATGCCACACAACGCCCCCAATACCAGCACCGTAAATAATGCTACTTCACTGGTCACCCCGGGGTCGTCGCTCAGGCTTCGCCAATAAGCCACAGTGACGAGCAATCCCAGAGCGATGACCACGATGCCCACCAGCAAACCGCCACCGACCTGCATCGCCACATAACCCAGCAACACCGTAATGGCGAACGTCCGTAAACCGGCACAAGCGCGGGTCTCGCCCTGATCCTTATGCCGTTCGCGTTCAAGACCGATGAGCATGCCAATCCCCAGCGCTGCGGCTGCTCCTGTCAGCCCAATGGCTCCGTTCATTGGATCTTCATCTGCTTGAACTGCGCCCCGCACTGGTCCACGTTGTTACTCCATGCGGTCGGCGCAAACCCGTTTGCCATTGGGATAAGCCATTTGACAGCCAGACATCCGTCTTGTGTCGTCTGCCAGGCGAGCACCAACTGGCCAGACATGGGGCGCCTCGATACGTGCCTTGAGCAGGCCAACAAACGCCTGTGCTTCTCCCAAGCTGTTGAAGTTCACTTTCAAGGCATCCATGCACACGACCCAGCAATGGCTTGCCGGCTTCTCCGTGATATCAATGATCATAGATACCTCCGTACTGCTTCGAGTAAGCGCGGACATCCTCAAGGGGTGATTGCGACCTTCATCACACCGTCCCGTTGGTGGGCAAACAATTCATAGGCCGCTTCAATATCATCGAGTTTGAAGCGGTGGGTCACCAGTGGCGACAGGTCCACACCACCACTGTGCACTACGGCCATCAAGCGGCGCATGCGCTCTTTCCCCCCCGGGCACAGGGTGGTGACAATGCTGTAGTCGCCCAATCCTGCGGCAAAGGCATCCTGGGGAATGCGAAGATCGCTGGAGTAAACGCCAAGGCTGGATAGTCGACCACCCGGGCGTAGCACGCGTAACGCGGATTCGAAAGTTCCCTGGGTACCCAATGCCTCGATGGACACATCAACACCACGGCCATCGGTCAGCGCCATGATCTGCTCGACCACATTGCCGTCCTTGAAGTTGACGACATGGGTCGCACCCAACCGTCGCGCGACGCTCATCCGCTCGGCCACGGCATCCACGCCAATGATTGTCGTCGCGCCTTTGAGCCGTGCTCCCGCCACCGCGCACAGGCCGATGGGACCCAGGGCAAACACGGCAACGGTATCGCCGATATTCACCTCGCCCCGCTCTGCACCGGAAAACCCGGTGGACATGATGTCCGGACACATCAATACCTGCTCGTCGCTGAGTCCGTCGGGAATCGGGCATAAATTGGCAAGTGCGTCCGGTACCAGCACGTACTCGGCCTGGCAACCGTCAATGCTGTTGCCGAACTTCCAGCCGCCGGTAGCACGAAAGCCATGGCGGGTATCTGGCCCATCCTGGGAACCGCAGCCGCACAGGCAAGCGTAACTTTGTCCGCTGGGCGTGATGGCGCCGGCAATAACCCGCTGCCCTTCGAAAAAACCGCGCACCTGCGACCCCAGTCGCTCAATGACGCCCACTGGCTCGTGGCCCACGGTCAGCCCTTTGGCCACCGGATATTCACCGCGCAGGATGTGCACGTCGGTGCCGCAAATGGTCGTGGTGGTGATACGGATCAATGCATCCAGCGGTCCGACTTCAGGGACGGGTTTGTCTTCCAGCACGATCCGGTTCTTTTCAACGAAAACAGCCGCTCTCATGGTTGCCACGGTGATCCCTTCTTTAAGTGCGTAAGCCAAAGTTCAGCACGAGCCCAAAGACTGCACCGGGGAGCCAGGCGAAAGATTGATAATGGTCAACAATTTCGTCACTGGACAAAGCCCGGACAACCGCACGTCGGGCAACACCATCCATTCCCTTCCCTTTGACAAAGATCAAACCCGGCGCCCTAAACAGCGGCAGGCTAAGAGCAAGGCTTTACTGCCCAATAACGCCGCAGCATTGGGGCAATGCGATTGCGCGATTACCTACCGGAGATCCGTCATGTCTGATCAATTACGCTTCATGCTGGTCGTCTCGC
The DNA here is from genome assembly GCF_047304225.1 of Pseudomonas sp. Pseusp3. Taxonomy (NCBI): domain Bacteria; kingdom Pseudomonadati; phylum Pseudomonadota; class Gammaproteobacteria; order Pseudomonadales; family Pseudomonadaceae; genus Pseudomonas; species Pseudomonas sp. Pseusp3. Next base: position 15,443 of record NZ_JBGLYV010000008.1, read on the forward strand.
CGCTGATGGAAAACAGCCCCGCCTTCGACCGGGCCGCTGCTTTGGCCAAGGCTTCAGGTGCTGCCCTGCACATCGTGGCGTTCGACTATCTTGAAGGGCTGGCGACTGCCGGAATGGTCAACGAACAGGCGCTGGAACAGATGCGACGGGGCTATGTCGAGCGCCATCGTCAGTGGCTGGAAGACCAGGCCCGCCCCTTGCGCAAGATCGGTGTGCATGTCACCACGGAAGTCATCTGGGTCGAAAGGCCCTTGCAGGAAATCCTCATTCATCTCAAAGAACAGCCGATGGCCGTACTGATCAAGGCGTTGGAACACGAATCGCTGCTGTCACGCCTGATGTTTACGCCACTGGATATCCACCTGCTACGTGAATGCCCGGTGCCCCTGCATTTTGTCAGTCATTTACACAACGCTTTGCCGCGCAAGATCGTCGCCGCCGTTGACCCTTTTCATTCTGATGACCAATACGAAGGCTTCAACGACAGAATTCTGCGTGAGGCCTCCAAACTGGCGAGCACCTGTAACGCAAAACTGGACGTGATCTACGCCCATGACCTTTCCAGTATCAGTGCGGACGAATTCGGTTTCAGTAATGGCTCGGCGTTTTTCTCCTCGGGAAAAGCCAAGACATTATTCGATGCGCAGACTGATGCGTTTCGCGACCTTTCTGAACGCAATGGCATCCCGCCGGAACACCAGCACATGATCATGGGCAATCCGGCCAAGGTGCTTTGCAGCTACGCGGGGGCCTATGACACCGATGTGATTGTCATGGGGCGCGTTGGACACCGCGGCATGGAGCGGTTGGTTGGCAGTACGGTGGAACATCTGCTGTACAAGTTACCCTGTAGCGTGTGGGTGGTTTCCCCAGAAAAAATCTGAACGATGGATAAAGCGCGTTTCAACAAAACAGGTAACGGGAGAATGAGGAGTGAACGCTCAATTGACCAAAGCTGCCCATCGGTTTCTTGTGTGCCTGCTGGCATTCGTGCCAGCGATCGCCGGCGCCGAGACCCTTGAACGGGTACGAAACAATCAGTCAGTCGTTCTGGGGTATGTGCCTGACTTCGCCCCTTTCAGTATCCAGCAGGGTGACAAAGCCAACGGTTATGCGATTGATCTCTGCTTGAACATCGTCAACACAATAAAGACCGAGCTGAACCTGCCTTCATTGCAAGTGCGCTACCAACCCGTTCAATTGGGCGAAGAAACCAGCGCCGTCAGTACGGGAAAAATCGACATTCTCTGCACACCGACGCCAGCAACGCTGGAACGCCGTAAAACAGTCAGCTACTCGATTCCTGTCTACACTGCCGGCTTATCAGCCGTTGTCAGCAAAAATGCGCCCAACGCGTTGCTCAGGGTTCTCAAAAGTGAAGTAGCTAAAACCGGCCCGACCTGGCGCACAGACATCAACCGCGCACTGGCCAACATGACCTATGCCACGATCGCTGGCGGGGTAACCGAGCAGTGGATCAATCAACAAATGCGGTCCTTGGGCGTGGTCGCCACACTCGTCACGGTGGCAGACGCCAGCGCGGGTCTCAAGCGTGTTGCCGATGGCAAGGCGGATGTTTTCTTTGCCGAACGCACGATGCTCACGCATGACCTGGCCGACAAATATTCCAACGAAAAAATTGTACTGCTCGATCGAATATTTGAGTATTCAGCGACCTCGCTGATGGTTGATCGAGACGATGAAAACTTCCGCTTGCTCGTCGATACCGCGCTCAGCGAGATGTATCGCTCGGGTGAGGTTGAGCACGCATACGACAAACATTTAGGGGGTACCAGCGACACATCCCGGATGCTGTTCAAGCTCTATGCCCTGCCTTGAAAGCGGCAACCAGCATTTCTGTATGCGTTGAGAAAAGTCTCAGCGCATATCGACAGATGAATCGATTGCTGCCCTTCGCAACAAGCGGCAATTGGCCGTTTTCAGTCTGTTGCAACAGGCAGAAAACGGCCATTTCCGGTCGCTCGTGACTGATCACAGTCGACCCGGTGCAGGCAGGCGGCCAGCGTGGAATGAATCTGTTCCCTTTCTCGCGGATGGGGATCCATGCTGAGTCGAAGCAGATCCGGCTCATCACCCACCGTGAGAACCAAATCTTTACTTGTGAGTAAAGTCGAGCTACCGAGCAGCAAGCCGCCTGTACAGTGACAGCACAGAACAAGGCAATTACAATTTGATTAACATCCAGCGACTTAAGCGATTGAATACCCCATGGAAAGCAAGACTGCGCGCCTCACTGTACTCATTGACCCCATCAAGAAAAAAGCTTTCGAGGAACTCTGTGCAGCACAAGACCTGACGCCTTCACAGGTGGTCCGTCAACTGATTCGTGACTACCTGGATACTCACGGTGCCAGCTATTCGACCAAGAGTAAGCATGCCACCAACACCAAGTCATAATCCAACACGGACAGTTAGCCTCTAGAGAGTCGACGTACCCTCTACGTGACTGACCGCGTTGGCCAGTGCGATGTTGAAATCGGCGTGGTAATGCTCCGGGCCGATTTCTTGCAGGATCCCCACCCTATCGAGTTTGCCGAGCACCTTTGTGTTCGCTTCGCAGAGTTTCACCACGATATTCCGCTTGTGCAGCTGCTGAATAACCTCCTCCAGCACTTGCAAGCCCGTGATATCCATGAACGGTACGCGCTTCAGACGAATAATCAGCAGGCGTGGGTCGGTATGGGTCTGTGCTAACACACGCTCGAAGGTCTCAGCCGCGCCAAAGAACAATGGCCCTTCAATCGTATAAATCAGTATCCCTGGCGGCAGGCGAGCATGCCCGTTGGCCCTCAGCTCTTCTTCAAGTTCGTGTTCGACTATCTGCTGCACCTCCACAGATGAGGCCATGCGGCGCATAAAGTGCAGCATCGCGAGAATGACGCCGATATTCACGGCGATCACCAAGTCACTGAACACGGTGAGGCTGCAGGTGATGAGCAGGATGGATACATCTGCGCGTGGGGCTCGCTGGACCATGCGCTTGAAGTGTTTCAACTCGCTCATGTTGTACGCGACCACGAAAAGAATGGCGGCCAGGGCGCACAGTGGGATGTTTGAGGCTAGAGGTGCCAGGAACAGAATAATAAGCACCAAGGTGACCGCGTGCGTAATGCCGGCCAGTGGGCTCGTGCCGCCGTTACGGATATTGGTTGCAGTACGGGCAATGGCTCCGGTAGCTGCGAAGCCGCCAAACAATGGCGTGACCAGGTTGGCCACCCCCTGACCGATCAGTTCCTGATTGGAATTATGCTTAGTGCCCGCCATACCATCGGCCACCATTGCGGACAGCAGCGATTCGATTGCTCCAAGCATGGCGATAGTGAACGCCGGACCAATCAAATCGATGACGCGGGACAACGTGATTTCAGGCAGGCTAAACGCGGGAAGACCTTGAGGTATGCCACCAAATGCGCTGCCAATCGTGGCGACTCCCTCGAAATGAAAGGTTGTCTGTATCGCTGTAGCGACCGCCATTGCGACTAGCGGGCCAGGCACCCGTTTGAGACCGGGAATTTTGGAAGCGGTGATTACCAGGAAAAGACTGAGCGCAGCCAGCAGGGTGGTGGCCATATGAAGATCCGGGAGTGCCTGTAGCAAATGCCAGAGCTTTTCATGGAAGTGCTCTCCACTGATCGTCGGTAAACCGAAAAAGTCTTTCCACTGCCCGACCCAGATGATCACGCCGATGCCCGCGGTGAATCCGACGATCACTGGATCGGGGATAAACTTGATGATTGCACCGAGCCGGGAAATACCCAGCAAAAACAACATGGCCCCCGCCATCATCGTGGCGATTTGCAGGCCGTCAACGCCATGCTTGGCCGTGACTCCCGCCAGAATCACGATGAACGCACCTGTCGGCCCGGCAATCTGCAGGCGGCTTCCCCCAAAGAGTGAAACCAGCAGGCCGCCGATGATTGCGGTGTAGATGCCTTGCTCTGGCTTGACGCCAGACGCAATGGCAAACGCCATTGCCAGGGGGAGTGCCACTACCCCTACGATCACGCCAGACACCATATTGCGAAGCCAGTGTCCTCGCCCCAACAACCCCGCCTTCCATGCCTCGCCTATCGCAATCATGGCTAGCTCCTCAGTGGATGCATGTGCATAATATTAACATGCAGTGTTAATTGAAATACCCTAGACCCACTGCGTCGTGCGGCTGGAAATGTTTATAGCGAAGACTCGCATGAGGCTGAACGGGCGCGCACTGCAAATAGAAAATTCGAGAGCGCGTGTAGCGTGGTGACTGACATGAATCGTAAAGCTGTGAAAAGCAAACATGCCGAAGGCGTGACCTTTGACACCCATGTGATCGCAAACCCGACCAACCCCAAAGAGTGGATTGTGTTCTTCAAGAAGGACGCCGGCAGAAGTTATTTCTTGGTTGATGACAACGAGGAGGTCGAGTCTTTCGGGCATCTGGATGACTTGATCGCCGAACTTCGAGACTTGGGACTCAAGACCGCTGAAATCCATTTTTAACCCTCGGGTTACGCCCTGGAGACATGATCATGTCAGTGAAGGTCGAGCTTCTATCCAGTCAAAGCAAAGCTCTTAGGTCTGTATGGCTTGGCATCCGACGAGTGCAGTTTCGGCATGAAAAAAGTGCTCAGGACCATGCAACCAGGCTCAAGGAGAGAATCGGGGCTCCGCATGTTTTCCCTCGACGTTGTGAGCCAGCGAAAATTCATAGCTTATAGAGACAGGCAAGGTCGAACCCCACCTGGCATGTCTATCTGCTTGTTGTACAAAGGATCTGGTTGAACTCGCGACCTTCGGTAAAAAGGCCGAGCAGCCCAATCGCCAGTCTTGAAATCTGTAACAGATAGGCGTGTTACTACAAAGGGGTGACTGTTTTTGGCCGGTTGATGCCTGATATGACAGGCAGCTTTGGGTTGTGGATTCAACCGGTCGACGCAACAGAAATCGACCAAGTGCGAACACACGGATTCCGTCCATTAGCGCGAATCGACGAACTACTCCGTAACAACCGCGGTACCTAACGACTTTCGTAGATAGGTTGCCGATGCAGGACACAAATGCTTGAACTGGAGGGTTTGACTGATAGCGACCGGCGCTTCACCCCTATCGAAAATTTCGTACCCGTTGGCTGTAAAAAATCCAGTCGCGCTTTGAGTTAACAAATGCAACCGAAGCACACCATGGAAGGCAGCATATCGTTCCAGCTCTGACAGCACTGCTTTGCCAAGCCCTTTCCCACGATGCGAATCACTAACGACTAGTGAGCGAAGCAGCATGTCTTGATCACAACCCTCCAGTCCTCCGTACGCGATCCATTTTCCGTCCATCTCAAAACGGAAAAACTGCCTACCCGGTTCGCTTAAATCATCAAAGGGCAATGCGGCTTGACTCAGAGCCTCACGGAGTTGACTCAATCCGCTCGCCTCGATTTTAAACATCTGCATCATCAGTCCTTCTATTAGCTCCCAAAGCACTCAACGCTAGCAGACTTAGCCGTTGTGGCCTTGTCGCCGGTCGACGCGGTATTGGTCCCTTTGGGTCGATATCTGTTAGTCATGACAGGCAGAAAACGGCCAGAAGGAGACATTCGTTTGCGTCGGGATGCCCCCTATTCAGTCGTCAGGCATTAAGCACTGTTGAGATGGTCGCGTATGAACTCGATGAACCGCCGGGGCTTCGCAGGAAGCAGCCGTGTTTCGGTCAGTGCGTAGACCGAGATGCGAGTGCGACTACGACGAGATGTGCCACATCCTCGAAGGCACCGTGCGCCTGACCGATGCGGACGGCGTGGCGAAGACCTTCGGGCCGGGGGGATTCGTTCGTGGTGGCGGCGGGGTTCAAGGGAACCCGGGAAAACATCACGCGGGGGCGCAAGGTGTATTTCATTCGCGGATGCGTTCGGCCCTGGCAAGCCGGGACGATGCGTCGTGCGAGCAATCAGGCCTGCGCCTCGCCTGGGAACGCCGGCAGCCCGTACGTCAACGCAAGTTCCAAGGCCGGTTACAAGGGGTATAACTATCAGAACAAAAGGCGGGTCACCCGGAACAGGCCCTCCAAAGGCAGCGCCCGGGCCAGGCGCCCCAAGCCTGATCGGCGCCTGCGGCGCGGAGCGATGTGATGAGTTCCAGAACATGGCGATGGGCTCGCAAGAGCCTTCTTGTTGGCTGCATAGAGCTGGCCTTGCTGGTCGCTCCACTGTGCGCCAGTGCCATGTTCAAGTGCCAGGCCAGGGACGGAGCCATCAGCTACACCAGCCAAGCCATCGCCAGCGCCCGCTGCACTCGCCTGAATGGCATGGCGGGCGCCGGTGTCGGCGCCAAGGCAATGGCCCTGCCACGGCTTGTGCGGGACGACAACCCGGACGCGGTGCGGATTCGGGTGTGGACCTTCATCCACAAGGGTATTCGTCAATATGTGAGCCGGCGCCCCGTCGGGATCTCCGCACGGGTCGATGTCCTTGAGCTCTATTACATCAAGGGCTGCTATCTGTGCATGGCGCCGAAGGATTTCAAGGTCGCCTCACTGCGCCTGGACACCCATTCCTATCGGCGGGAGATCGAAGCTGCTTCGGATCATTATGGTGTCGACAGGGCGCTGATCCGCGCGGTGATGCATGCCGAATCGGCGTTTCGCCCCAACGCCATTTCCGAAGCCGGCGCCCAGGGGCTGATGCAGTTGATGCCCGCCACCGCCGAGCGCTTCGCCGTGGACAATCCGTTCGACGCACGACAGAACATTCGTGGCGGCGTGCGCTACCTGGCCTGGCTGCTCAAGCGCTTCAACGGCAACCAGGTGCTGGCGTTGGCAGGTTACAACGCCGGCGAAGCGTCCGTGGTCGAGTACAACGGGGTGCCTCCCTACGCCGAGACGCAATCCTACGTCACCCTCGTGCAGTCCTTGACCGAACGCTATCGCAACGATCGCGAGTACCGTAGGGCGCATAACCCGCAATAGGTCATACGGCGGGCGGGGAATGGCTCAACCGAACTTCCACGCTCACCGGTAGCTATCTTCGCGCGATGAGGCTGTCGCATGGGCCGCGCGGATCGCGAGGGCCTGTCGCTGCAACCAAGAGCTGCGCGTCTTTGGGTTTGACCCGGAGTCTTGAGAGTGGTCGTGTAGCTGTGCGTCTTTGCTTGCACACTGCAATGTCTACGATTTTACAGCAGGAGCGCGTCCGAAGATTGATCTAGGCTTGAATGACATCCTGCGGGAGAAACACCATGTCCCTCGCTCTCGGAAATCTGTCCGTTCTTGCCATGGGTGCCTTCTTTTGCACAGTCGCATGCAGTGCAGACTCCATCGCCCCACCGGCGATACTGCCATTGCAATCCGAAACGGCGCCAATACTCACCGCCTATCCGCCACTTGCCGAGCCGCTCGCTCGCGGCGTTGTGATTATCCAGTATCGAACCGAGCACGCCAGGATCATGCCGGTGTTTGGTAAAGAGGCTGTAGAAGTATCACCCCGCCTCGGCCACCTTCACGTGACCGTCGACAACTGGAGCGGCACATGGGCACACACCAGTGAAGACCCGATTATCCTGGTCGGACTCAAGCCCGGCAGTCACAAGCTTCTTCTGGAAGTGGCCGACCCGAATCACAGGATCCTCACCAGCACGACAGTGAGTTTCAGCGTTCCGGAAAAGAAATCAACCGACGCCCCTCACACTGACGATGGCCAAGGAGTAAAGCCATGACAATACCCTGGTTCTCCCTTGGATGACCGGAATGGGATACCTTGGCGACCCCGTTCCTCATTGCTCAGGGAGAGCAGCATGTCTGTGAAAATCGAACGTTCGGAAAATGTGACTGAAGCAGAGCGGCTGGCAATCCTGACACCGTTGCTGGCCCACAACCTGGCCAACGGTGGTGACGACGCCCATGAAACTTTCGCCCTGTTGCTTCGGGCCCCTGACAGTAACGAAGTCATTGGCGGGCTGTACGGGAAGATCTCTTATCGATGGCTGCTCATCGATCTGGTCAGCGTCCCCGAGTCGATGCGCGGCCAAGGCATCGGAGAACAGTTGATGCGCAAGGCCGAAGAAGTTGCGCGGGAGAAGCAGTGCGTTGGCATCTGGCTGGAGACTTTCAGTTTCCAGGCGCCCGGGTTTTATCGAAAACTTGGTTACGTTGAATTCGGGCGTTTGGCGGATTATCCGCCGGGGCATATGCGGTTTTATTATCAGAAGAGGTTGGGCTGATGGTGGGGCGGATTTTGGGGTGATAGCTGCGCTTTGTAGTGGGTAGCTATCGGCCACGAGCCGACACTCGGTCAGCTCAACTTTTAGCCACTTGGTCGAATCTTCAACGCATCGATTTTTTGGCTTTGAAGAAAACAGGGGGCAGTTTTTTACCTGCCCCCCAAGTTGCCTAACCTCGCAGGAAAGCGAGCAAATCGGCATTGATTGTATCGGCGTTCGTCGTAGGCATTCCGTGCGGGAAGCCCGAATAGGTTTTCAGCGTGCTGTTTTGCAATAGCTTGGCCGACAACAGTCCAGAATCTTCATAAGGCACGATCTGGTCATCATCCCCATGCATCACCAGCACGGGGATCGTGATGCTTTTTAGATCTTCGGTAAAGTCGGTCTGGGAAAAGGCCACGATCCCGTCATAGTGTGCCTTTGCGCAGCCCATCATGCCTTGTCGCCACCAGTTCCGGATGATGCCCTCGGACGGTTTTGCACCAGGGCGGTTATAACCGTAGAAAGGTCCAGCTGGAACGTCATGGTAGAACTGTGCGCGGTTGGCCTTCAGCTGTGCCTGCAAGTCATCGAAAACCGACTTTGGCAAACCGCCTGGATTGCTCGGCGTCTGAACCATCAAGGGTGGCACGGCGCTGATGATGGCGGCCTTCGACACTCGATCTTCGCCGTGGCGCGCAATGTAATGGATGACTTCACCACCGCCGGTGGAGTGCCCCACATGAGCTGCACCTTGCACCCCAAGATGGTTGACCACGGCCGCGACGTCATCGGCATAGTGATCCATGTCATGCCCGTCCCAGACCTGACTGGATCGCCCGTGGCCACGCCGGTCGTGTGCAATGACCCGGTAGCCGTTCGCCAGGAAAAACAGCATCTGCGCATCCCAGTCGTCCGCACTGAGTGGCCATCCGTGATGAAAGAAGATCACCTGGGCATCGCGTGGACCCCAGTCTTTGTAAAATATCTCAACACCGTCCTGCGTAGTGACATAACCCATGTTCACATCTCCCGAATGAAATGGAGGGCATGACCAATCGTGTTCTGATCTTGACCCTTGCTGAGCCTCGCCCTTGGTGAATAACGTGCAGTCCATCCAATAGGCGGTTCCCAGGGAATGGTCCTGGTCTGGTTTTCCCTACCCCTGAATTCCATGGCGTCTCAGCAACGCATCACCTCTGCGCCACTTGGCCGCCAAATCACTTTAGGTTTAAAGTCAACTTTAAGGTCAATGGCTTTTTGGGGGGGAATATGAGAATAGGCGAACTGGCGAAAATCAGTGGGCTGGCGCCTTCACGCATCCGCTTTTACGAAGCGAGCGGCCTGATCAAATCTGTCGCGCGCAAAGCCAATGGGTATCGCGACTATGCACCTGACACGGAATGGGTTCTGGAGATCATCACGGGCGCACAGGCCGCGGGTTTTTCATTGGACGAAATCCGACAATTACTGCCGATGAATGCGAACGGCTGGAAGCATGAAGAGCTGCTCAGCGGGCTCAAGCGCAAGGTCGAGGAAATCGAAATCCTCCAGCAACGGCTGGCCCGGAACAAAGCGCAACTGCTGCTGGTGATCGAGGGTGTTGAAAGCAAGCCCGAAGGCATGGGCTGCGTGGATAACACCCAGTTGTTATTGCATCGTCTGCGCGAGGAAGGTGCGGCGACAGCACCGCGTGGCCGCGATATCGCGTCGTCCAAGTGAAGCGTGGCCTGTCAGGCTAGTGAAACCTGACAGGTTTTTTGCCGGATCGTTGAATCAATGCGCGTTAGCCAGTGCCGCTAACGGCTTCGGCGCGTAGAGCGCACTTTGGAACGCTGGCACGTATTCGTACTTCATCATTTTCCCCAGCTTCAAGGAGCGGATGTAGTTCGACAGGCTGCCGTCGCCCAGCGTGAGGGTTGCCGAATCCTCGTTCCTGCTGGAGCCGTGGCTGAGCTGGCGGGAAACGGCATACCCATAGGCCAGTTGGCCTTGATGATCGAGATTGGTGAAACTGCTGGTGACAATATCGACGTCACTGGACAGGTCGTCGAGCTTCTTCGCTTTGAAAGACACGTCCACTTTGCCGGTCTGGCTATCAGTAATGTCATAGACCACCGATTGGGCATCCTCTTTTCGATCAATGCCCGTCAGCCATTTCGGCAGGTTGTAACCGACGACACCGCGAACCCTCGCCAGCTCGGTATTGACCGGCAGCTTGAGCACATAACCCCAGAAATCTCCAGACATCGACTGGCCAATCAGCGTGAACGGACCCAGATTGGCTTTGCCAGGTTTGTTGGTGATGATCGATACAGCGACTTCGTTATAAGCGTCGTTATCGCAGTGCTCATAGGTGTACGCGGTAAATGCGATCAAGCCTCGGCCTGGCCAGATCTGCAGAGGTTGGACGGTTGCCAGTATCTCGGGTGGCATGAGTTCCCGGAGCTTTTCCAGATCCGCCGTATAAACCGCCGTCACGCGGCTGTTCTCGTAGTAAAAGTTTGGCGAGTACGATTCAAAGCCAATGTCGACCTTGTTCTTTTCCAATCCTTTGAACCAGCCTAAATCAACGCCCGGTACTTCTGCCGCAATCACCGACAAAGGCGGGTTGGAGCGAAAGCGGTCGTACAAGCCGCCCTTGACGACAGGCACCTGGTGACCTGCGATATCGATCATGGTGGTGTCGGTCTGGCTGGGCATTTCAGGCATCCCCGCCAACGCATGGTTGGCAACAGTGTTGAAAAGCAATCCTGTTAAAACGGCGCTTGCGAGTTTCAATCTTTCTCTCTCCCGGTGATTGCATCTGCTTGATGGATTTAAGGCCTGCCGAAAGAAACCTTAACGTTAAACTTAACTTTAATGTCAAGCGTCAGGGAGACAGATTTTTTGGTTCGCTCGCTGCCGTGTTTTCAGCGTGTCATCGACAAAGGCTTAGCGAGTTACAGTGTCGGCGGAGAGCAAGGCCAATACGGCTTCAGCCACGGCCTTGGGCGACTGAGGGTTTTGGCCCGTCACGAGCCTTCCATCGGTAATGGCAAATGGCGTGAAGGGCAGCCAGGCCTTGCGGTAACGCGCACCCTGGCTCACCAGCCGGTCCTCCAGGAAGAAAGGCACCTGACTCTTCATGCCTGAAAACAGCTCTTCGCGATCAGAGAATCCGGTGATGTTTCTGCCGTTGATGATCAACTGGCCTTGCTCGTCCTTAAGATCCAGTAGTCCCGCTACGCCATGGCAGACGGCAGAGACGATGCCGCCCTGGTTGTAGATTTTTTCGGCGACCCGACGCAGGTCCGGGTTTGCGGGGAAGTCCCACATGACACCGTGCCCCCCCGTGAAATAGATGACGCTGAATCGAGACGGGTCGATATCGGCAACCGGAATCGTGTTTTTCAGTCGAGCGAGAAAGGCCGGCGACTGCAAATGCTCACGGGCTGCCTTGTCCATATAGAGCCAACCGAGGCTGCGTTCGTCCAAAGGAACAGCTCCACCCTTGGGGCTGGCAAAAACCGTCGTGTAGCCTGCCGCTTCCACAACATCGGTGAAATGCGTCAGCTCGGTCAGCCACAGCCCCGTGGTATCGGTTCGTGAGGGATAGCTGGCGTGATTGGTCATGATCACCAGTATCTGGCGGTCCTTTGCAATAGCAATGGAAGCGTTCGGCTCAGCATTTGAAAAGGTCATGAAAGCACCGCCTATCAATACCAACGCACAAGAAAGAAAGGTCTTAAACATCATCCGGGTTCCAACAGTCATGCATGTCCGCGCATGCTCACCTTAAACCTTACTTTAAGGTCAACCCCTGCACCTCTGAAAGTTTCCTGCCGGCGCTGGCACACTTCTGCTTGACTCTAAACCTGACTTTAACGTTAGCGTCTGACGCTGATTGGGCAAGGCAATGACGCACTTCATCAATCCTGTCAGGAGCAATGCATGAGTCAGCAAGACAACCCTGTGACGCAGATGAAATGGATGATCTATGGCGCCTACGGTTATACCGGCGAGTTGATCGTTCGCGAAGCCGTCAAGCGCGGACTCAGGCCGGTTTTGGCGGGACGAAGCCGCGACAGGATCGAAGCCCTGGCCCGGGAGCTGGGTCTTGAAGCCCGTGTTTTCGGACTGGATGACGAGGCGCGATTGCTCGCCCAGATCAAGGGCCATGGTCTGGTTCTGCATTGCGCAGGACCGTTTTCGGCGACCGCCGCCCCGATGATGGACGCTTGCTTGCGTGCCAATGCGCACTACCTGGATATCACCGGCGAAATTGCCGTTTTCGAACATGCCCAGTCCCTGCAAGAACGTGCGCAAACGGCGGGCGTAGTCATTTGCCCTGGCGTCGGCTTCGACGTGATCCCCACTGACTGTGTCGCCGCTGCACTCAAGAGTGCGCTGCCGGATGCAACGCATCTGGCACTGGGTTTTGATTCCCGCTCCAGCTTTTCGCCTGGCACTGCCAAGACGTCAATCGAAGGCATGGCGCAAGGCGGCAAGATACGTCGCGACGGGAAAATCGTGTCTGTACCGCTGGCCTATCAGGTGCGTCGTATCGATTTCGGCGACGGCGAGAAGCTGGCGATGACCATTCCCTGGGGTGACGTTTCCACGGCCTGGCACACCACCGGCATTCCCAACATCAAGGTGTTCATACCGGGCTCTGCTGGCATGATTCGCGGCGCCAGGTTCGCCAACTTCATTCGTCCGCTGCTGGGTTTGTCGTTCGTGCAGAGGCTGCTAAAGGCACGCATCGCCAAGACGGTGATCGGCCCGGATGACGAAAAGCGTGCAGATCAAGGCACTTACGTGTGGGGCGAAGCCCGTAACGCTCGTGGAGAATGCAAAGTGGCACGCGTGCACACCGCGAACGTCTACAGCTTGACGATCTACGGTGCGTTGACCGTGGTCGATTACCTGTTGCAGGTGCGTCCGGCTGGCGGCACTTACACGCCCGCGAGGCTGCTGGGGGCCGATCTGGTGACGGACTTGCCAGGGTCGGGAGCCTTGAAGGTCGAATAGCAATTGGGAGCCAGGCACCGAAACTTCTCATGCTGATTGTCTGCGCCAAGTACTGGGTGATGTGCCGAACTGGCGTTTGAATGCGGATGAATCCGGGCTAAGGCAACAAACGGTGGCCGCAGCGGTCATACGCGTGGCTGGACACCGGGTGCGAGATACCAGAAGCATCACCTGCCGACCGCCACTACCTCTGGGAGAACCAATTGTCAGCTGTCTTTTTGCGTCAAGTCTTCCGCTTAGCGGTACTGTTCTTTTCCGTAGGTACATCATTTTCTGTTTACGCCTGCCCAAAAGGGCAGTACGAAGCCTGCGTGGTCGCTTGCTTTTGTGCTCCAGGCTCCAAAGAGGAAACGGGGGCGATCTTTGAAAGCATGAACCAAATGGCTTCCTCTGGATTACAGAGTTGGATTGTGCAATCGCGCAACACCGCGGCAACTGGCGATATTCAGACAATCCCGCTGAATATCCGAGCCCAACTCGAACCCTACTATGACATTCAAGTGCTTGATTCGGCTCGCTACAAGGTAGGCGACGATGTGGAGCTGAACGCCGCAAACACCATGCTACAGAATCCCGATGTAAGTGCAGTCACCCTTATAGACATCATCGTCTTTCGCAGTGCCGATGATGCACTTAACAATGTCGCGCTGTGGGCGCATGAATTGAAGCACGTGCAGCAGTACCTGCAATGGGGTGTTCGGGAGTTTTCTACGCGCTATACCCGTGATTACACCGCCGTCGAGGCGCCTGCTTACGAGATTCAAACCCAGGTAGCCAAAGCGCTAAGAGCCAGCGTGGTCCAGTCAGAACCTCCTCGGCATCCTTGAGTTCAAAGGTTTTAACCTGGTCAGCTATCACGGGTGAGTTACTTGAAACGACCCTGTGCAGACGTTTTCTAATGTCCGCAAAGCCAAAGAGCGGACACTCGAACACATAACTTGATCGGCTGTTTTTGTAGGACGAAGCGGTCACCCGTGCTCCGCTGCCAACAATGACCTGAACTGCGAAATGATCTCTGAAGATAACCCGGCAGCTTCGAATACTGCGCAGGTAAAGCTAACAGGGGCAGGACCTGGAGCAGTGATGATGCGGTCAGCAACCACAGCAACCTGACTGCTTCGATAAAGCGCGGCCCCGTCATAACCTACGGCATTCTGTTGTAAAAAGTCAGCGCTGTTCGAAGTATGAGGAACCGTGTCGAGAAGCCCGGCCCTCGCAAGTGCCAGCGTTCCTCCACAGATACCGGCAATTGTCGCTCCACTTGAACGACTGGTATGAAGAAAGTCCCGAATATCCGGTGCATCTGCACGCTCCCAGATCATTCCACCGATGACTGCAACAACGTCCGGCTTCCAGTCCAGGCATTGTTGCAAGCTGCTATCCACAGTTACAGCCAATCCACCCTGCGAGCGGAACTGCCCCGTAGTCGAGGCGAAAAACCTGACGTCGATCCCGTAAAACGGCGATGCGGTTCCTGCAATGAAAGCGTATTCCCAGTCCGCAAAACCGGGTGTCAGTATCAAGCCCAAGCGTGCCATCAGTCAGAATCCTCCATGAAAGCGAATAACATAAAGCGACAACAAATAGATCTCAACGGCTGCTTCGGGTTAAAAGCGAACGTCAGGATTCTCGCCAACACCGCGAATAGAGTTAACGATGAAAATTATGCGCGGCGGTTCGAATCTGGGCTTTAATGTCCGTGCTTAGAGGCAACCCCATTAATTTCGACTCCGCAGGACGGTGGATGCGCCTAACGGCGGGGTCAGGTGCTATGCACTTGTCTGATCAAGGAAGAAACGACATTGAAAATATCTTTCGGCGCCCTGTTGTTGGCTTGGCTGACGACTACCGCATTTGCTGACGAGTACCCCGTCGGTTTCCAGTCTTCCACACTGCCGGATTCGCACAATGACCGCGCACTGGAGATGGTGGTCTGGTACCCGAGTGCAACTACCGCAGCCACGCAACTGATCGCCGACACTGCGGTGTTTGTCGGTGCTTCTGCCGTTCGTAACGCGCCGCCATCTGCCGGCGAACATCCATTGGTGGTGCTATCCCACGGATACAGGGGTAACTGGAGCAACCAGACCTGGCTTGCCAGTTCCCTGGCCAAAAAGGGTTACATCGTCGCCGCAATCAATCACCCTGGCACCACGACCCATGACCGCAGCCCTCAAGCAGCTGCACAGTTATGGCAGCGGCCGGTTGATCTGCGCCGAGCCATTGACAGGGTCACGACTCAACCTGAAAAATTTGGCCTGGTCGCCAATGGCCGAATTGCAGTAGTGGGCCATTCACTCGGCGGCTGGACCGCCCTGGAGATCGCCGGTGCTCGTTTCGATCCAGACCTCTTCGCCCATGACTGCAAAGCCCACCCGCAGTTAGCCGGTTGCACCGTTTACGGACAGATAAACCCCGCAGACACCTCAGAATCAAAGGCCGCGTTGGCCGCCGATTGGCGCGATAAACGCGTCACTGCCGTGGTTACACTGGACCTGGGCCTTTCACGGGGCCTGACCAACGAAAGCCTGGCCGCACTGCCTGTACCCGCTCTGGTGATCGCTGCCGGCGTACCGTCGCACGACCTTCCTGCGGAGTTGGAGTCTGCCAACCTGGCCAAACGCCTGCCTGCGGCGTCAAGCCATTACGTCGAGATCAGCGACGCAAGCCATTTCAGCTTCATGTCGATGTGCAAACCTGGTGCGCAAGCAATGCTCGAAGAAGACGTGCCAGGCGATGGCATCATTTGCCGGGATGGCGATAACGGTCGCGCTCGTGGGTTGATTCAGCAACAAGTTACATCACTGATAGCAGAGTTTCTGGCGCAATCACCTGGCTACAAAAAAGACAGTTTGTAAACTGACAGTACTGACTTGCCGCGGCTCACCGAAAACGCCGTAGGCGCCCACGCAATCTCTCGGATCGTTGGTCCGGGATGAGGGCTGGGCCGAAAGCGGCCATTCGTGACAAACAGCAATCGCCCAGAATCAGTCATTCATCAATGGCTGATTCGAAGGAGTCGAGCGACTGCATCCAGAACGACGTCCGGGGCCTCTCGATGGGGGACATGATGGCAATTTTCCAGTATCAGGTATTCCCCGGGCGCGGTCGCAAGTCTGGCGATGCGCATGGGATGCAGAACGGATCCGTACTCGTCTTGCTCTCCATGAAGCGCAAGCAGCGGGCAGTGAATCGAGTCAATGGCATCTTCAATCGTCCAGCCGCTGAATGCCTCCGACAGCCAGGTATCCGTCCAGGCTGACAGCACCCATTGCGCTTTATCGCCATGATATTTCTCAAGACGCGCCATTTGCCCCGGCGCCTCAAACTGCGCCTTGGCATCCCGAATGCCGCGCAGCGTCTGCTCTTCAACGAACGCTTGCGCTGAAACGGTGATCAATGCAACGCAGCCCTGCGGGTACAAGGACGCGCAGCTCGTTGCCATCGCGCCGCCAACACTATGGCCAAAGGCGACAAACCGATCGAACTGGAATTCGGCCCTTATAAACACGAAGAAGCGCTCGGCTTCGTCGCGAATGAAATGCATGGGCAAGTGCCCCGGGTACGGATCCGACTGCCCGAAGCCGAGTCGGTCATAGGCAATCACCTCGCGCTTTGTGGTCTGACAGAGTCGTTCAGGAAAGTCTCGCCACAATTCGACGCATCCAAGGGAATCATGAAAAAGGATGATCGGCGGTTTTACCTGGCTGTACTCCACGCCCGCCGGAAACCAGCGTCGGGTAAACAGTCGCCCATGTGGCGTATCGATCCAAAGCGTTTCGGCACAGACAAACGATGACATTGGAATCCTCGACTGATCATTCAGGCGGGTAAGAGTAAACGAAGTGTTGCGGTTGCGAGGACAGCGACCAGCACGACCGGGAAAATCGGCAAATAGGTCAGTGGCGGTTCAGTCAAGGACTCTGTAGGAGCGAGCTTGCTCCGGGCGGCGTTCCGACGATGGTCGTTAACGATTACGCGTGTTTACTGGCTAAACGCGGCGCTCTTGAGTCCATCGCGAGCAAGCTCGCTCCTACGGAGTCCTTGACCGAACTGCATTACGCTAATTGGCGGGCTGGTTCGCCTGCCTGCCGACAGATCCGAATTCAACCGGGGTCTTTATGTAAAACAGGGAGATGTCTTCGGCCTCAAGTCGCTCAAACAGGCGAACTGACTCTTCTTCGGTAATTGCCATATGGATTTCGGTAGGCTGATCGGCCAGCTCAAAAAAATGCGAGGAATGCAGTTTCCCTGAATGCCCGAAGCCTTCGATACCGGTTGCCAGGGTGGCACCGCGCAGCCCCATCTCCTGGGCCAGGTCGACGAGCCAATCACCCAGCATTTTTCCGTGATGTCGACGGCTCTGTTGGGTAATGAAAATCACCAAAAAGCCTTTCATGACTCATCACCTCTCTAGCGTGTGCCAATCAATTGAAGCGATACAAGCCCTGCAACGGTCATCGCCAGCGAACCTGCCACGTGTAGCCCGCGTTACCGGTCCCCGAGGGATGCGCCGATAGCGATAGCAAGTAGTGATTTCAGCATAGCTGTCCGTCTCCTTGGGGCATCCTGTATCAGCCCCGCGAAAGGCGACAACCGGCCACAAGCAATATCAATACTTCATTTTTTTATGGAAACAATCGTGGCTCTACCGCCCTCCAGCTGAAAGGAAAACGATACATGGTCTCCAACCTTCAGCCCTTTGAGCTGATCTTGCGTCACTGAAAAGGCCATGGTCATCGGAGGCCATTGCACAGCTGGAACGGCACCGTGAGCGAGAGTCACCGTTTGCTTTGCAGTGTCCATGGCCTTGATCGTTCCCTCGGCGCTGGCGACTGGAGCCTGCTTCGACTCCTGCTTCATCTCCATGCCCTCCATACCATCCATTTGCATACCTGGCATATCCTCCGCGCGGGCAGAAAGCGATAGCGCAAATACGGTGCTTGCAACTGCAATAAGGGTCAGTTTCATACGACTTTTCCTTGAACATTGGTGGGTACAATCTGGAGTTGCCGGCGACGCATCAAGCGATACGCCGCCGGAATGACAAACAGGGAAAGCAAGGGTGCCGTGACCATACCGCCGACCATGGGTGCGGCGATGCGGCTCATCACTTCGCTACCCGTTCCGCTGCCCAACAGGATGGGTAGCAGGCCGGCGATGATGACGGCCACGGTCATGGCCTTGGGTCTGACACGCTGTACGGCACCTTCACGAATCGCCGCCACCAGTCCGCGCTCAGTGCTGTCGCCGAGGTCTTCACGTTCGGCCCAGGCGTTCTTCAGATAGAGCAGCATGATCACGCCAAACTCGGCAGAAACGCCGGCCAAGGCGATAAAGCCGACCCCGGTGGCGACCGACAGGTTGAACCCCAGCAGATAGAGGAACCATGCCCCGCCAGTCAGCGCGAACGGCAGAGTGGCCATGATCAACAAGGCCTCGTCGAAGCGGGCGAACGTCAGGTACAGCAGCACGAAAATGATCAACAGCGTGGCCGGCACCACCAGTTTGAGGCGTGCGTTGGCCCTTTCGAGAAACTCGAACTGCCCGGAGTAACTCAGGCTCATGCCCGGTTGCAACTTGACCTGTTCATTGACGACCCAACGCAGATCGGCAACCACCGAGGCAATGTCCCGACCCCGCACATCGATGTACACCCAGCCCGAAGGTCGTGCGTTTTCGCTCTTGAGCATCGGCGGACCGTCGCTGACCTTGACCTTCGCCACCGTGCCCAGGGTGATCTGACTGCCCAGCGGGGTATAGATCGGCAGTTGCTCCAGGGCACCGAGCGAATCGCGCCACTCTCGTGGGTAACGTACGTTGATCGGGAAGCGAGCAAGCCCTTCAATGGTCTCGCCGACATTTTCACCACCGATGGCACCGGCGACGATGGACTGCACATCGGCAATGTTCAGCCCATAGCGGGCGGCGGCTTTGCGGTCGATATCCACATCGATATAGCGCCCGCCAGTCAGCCGCTCGGCCAGCGCCGAACTGACACCGGGCACGTCCTTGGCCACTCGCTCGACCGCCTGGGTGACCGCATCGATTTCCACCAGATTGGTGCCGGCAACCTTCACACCGATCGGGCTCTTTATACCCGTCGCCAGCATGTCGATACGGTTTCGAATCGGCGGTATCCAGATGTTGGTCAAACCGGGAACGTTCACCACACGGTCCAGTTCCTCCACCAGTTTTTCCTGGGTCATGCCCGGGCGCCATTGCGCATGGGGCTTGAATTGAATGGTGGTTTCGAACATCTCCAGCGGTGCCGGGTCGGTAGCGCTTTCGGCACGACCGGCTTTACCGAAGACATGTTCGACCTCCGGGATGGTCTTGATCAAGCGGTCGGTCTGTTGCAGCAGTTGCGCCGCTTTCTGCGCCGACAACCCCGGCAGAGCCGAAGGCATATAGAGCAGGTCGCCCTCGTCCAACGGCGGGAGAAACTCGCCCCCCAAGCGAGACATTGGCCATAGCGCACTGACAAACACCAATAGCGCCAGCAGCAGCGTGATCTTTGGCCGACGCAGGACTGCATCCAGGGCTGGCTGATAGATCCGGATCAACCAGCGGTTCAACGGGTTCTGTTGCTCACTGGGGATTCGTCCTCGAATCCAGTAACCCATCAGCACTGGCACCAAAGTCACCGACAATCCCGCCGCGGCGGCCATGGCGTAGGTCTTGGTGAAGGCCAGCGGACCGAACAGACGCCCTTCCTGCGCCTCCAGGGTGAACACCGGAATGAACGACAGGGTGATGATCAACAGACAGAAGAACAGTGCCGGCCCCACCTCTGCCGCCGCTTCGGTCATGACGTGCCAATGACGCTCCCCCTTCAGTTCTTCCCCGGGATTGGCCAGGTGCCAGGCCTCGATCTTCTTGTGGGCGTTCTCGATCATCACCACAGCGGCATCGACCATGGCGCCGATGGCGATGGCAATCCCGCCCAAGGACATGATGTTGGCGTTGATGCCTTGGTAGTGCATGACGATGAAGGCAATGAGCACCCCCACCGGCAGGGAAATGATTGCCACGAGGGATGAGCGCAAGTGCCAGAGGAAGATGCCACACACCAGCGCGACAACGATGAACTCTTCGAGCAGCTTGTGGCTGAGGTTCTCCACTGCGCGGTCGATCAGCTTGCTGCGGTCATAGGTGGTGACGATTTCCACGCCGGCCGGCAGACTGCCTTTGAGTTCGTCAAGTTTCCTCTTGACCGCCGCAATGGTCTGGCGAGCGTTCTTGCCGCTGCGCAAGATCACTACGCCGCCGACCGTCTCCCCTTCGCCGTCGAGTTCGCTGATACCACGACGCATTTCCGGTCCCGTCTGGATCGTGGCGACATCGCCGAGGGTCACGGGCACCCTACCCGCGCCGAGCTTGAGCGGGATCGCCCGAAAGTCATTGAGCGACTTCAGGTAACCGGAAGCCCGCACGATGAACTCGGTCTCCGCCATCTCCAGCACCGCGCCACCCGTTTCCTGGTTGGCCTTGCCGATAGCCTCGGTCACCTCAGCCTGAGTGATGCCGAGGCTGGCCAGTTTGAGCGGATCCAGCTGCACCTGATACTGCTTGACCATCCCGCCGACTGTCGCCACCTCGGCGACGTTCGCGAGGGTCTTGAGCTCGAACTTGAGGAACCAGTCCTGAAGTGCGCGCAGCTGTGCCAGGTCGTGCCCGCCACTGCGATCCACCAGTGCGTACTGGTAGATCCAGCCCACCCCCGTCGCATCCGGCCCCAATGCCGGTTTGGCACTCGCTGGCAAGCGGCTTTGTATCTGGCTCAAATATTCCAGGACCCGCGAGCGAGCCCAGTACAGGTCGGTTCCGTCCTCGAACAGCACATAGACAAAGCTGTCGCCAAAGAACGAGTAACCACGCACCGTCTTGGCCCCCGGCACCGAGAGCATGGTGGTGGCCAACGGATAGGTCACCTGGTTCTCGACGATCTGCGGTGCCTGCCCCGCGAAAGGGGTACGGATGATGACCTGGACATCAGAGAGGTCCGGCAACGCATCGATGGGCGTGTTCTGCACCGACCAGATGCCCCAGGCCGTGACGAACAGCGTCGCCAACAACACCAGGAACCGGTTGGCCACGGACCAACGTATGAGGGCGGCGATCATGGCTGGCCTCCGGTTTTTTCCAGGCGCTCGACCCGCAGGCCATCGTCAGTCTGGCTCACCGCGACCCGAACCCTGTCGCCCGGCTTGAGGCCCTGCGTCAGCGCCGGATTGGCGAGCGGGAACGTCATCGTCATACCCGGCATGCCCAGCGTCTTGAAAGGGCCATGGGCGAGCGTGACTTCCCTGTCGTTGATCTCGACGATCTGCCCATCCGCTTCATGCAAGCCGGAGGCGGCTGCGTCGGGTGGCGACTCTTGCTCCGGGCTTGCAACAATGCCCTTCAGACTGGCCTCCGAGTCGAGCAGGAACTGGCCGGACGTAACGACCTTCTGGCCATCTTCCAGACCTTGCAATATCTCCGTCTTGCCATCGCTTTCCTGCCCGGGTTGCACCTCCACCGGCCGGTAGCGGCCCGCGTCTTCGGCAAGCATCACCAAGGCACGCCGGCCTGTGCGGATGACGGCCTCGCTCGGCACCCACAACACACTGTGCTGCGTTGAGCGGTTCAAGCGTACCTGCGCGGTCAAACCCGACCTGAGGCGTCCGTCCGGGTTGGGCAGTTCCACCCGCACACGCAGGGTACGGCTGTCCGGATTGGTCTCCGGCAGAATGGCGCTGACCTTGCCATTGAGCTTTATCCCCGGGAATGCGGGCAATTGCGCTTCAACCGTTTGCCCTACGGAGATGGTTCCTGCCTCCGACTCTGGAACGGCCACGGCCATCCAGACATTGCTCAAACCATTGACGCGAGCCAGCGTCTCGCCCGCTGCAACGGTCATTCCCGTGCGGACATTCAACTCTTGCAGCACACCACCAATCGGGCTGGTCAGCGTCAGGTAGGGTTGGACCTTACCGCCCCGCTCCACCTGAGTGATCAGTGTTGCCGGCATTCCTGTGAGCAGTAGTCGCTGGCGGGCCGCAGCCAGCAAGTCCGCATCGCCGTTGCGCTTGAGCGCCAGGAACTCGGTCTGGGCGGCGACCCACTCGGGCACCAGGATATCCGCCAACGCCGCGTTGGCTTTGAGCACATCACCTGGAGCATGGGCGTAGACCCGCTCCACAAAGCCAGGAGTGCGGGCCTGTATCACGGCGACATCCCGTTCGTTGAATGTCAGGACACCGCTCACATCGAGACTGGAATCAAAGATCCCGCGACTGACTGTCGCAAAACGCAGACCGAGATTCTGAGTCAGGCCGGGATCGATACTGACCGTCGCACGGTCGCTGCCGCCACTGGCATATTGCGGGACCAGTTGCATGTCCATGAAGGGAGACTTGCCCGGCTTATCGAACTTTTGCTGCGGGTACATGGGGTCGTACCAATACAGCGCCTTGCGTTCGTCCGGTGCATTGGGGCTCAGCTGCGGGGCGGCAACGGGTACTTCGCCCATGCGCTGGTGAGCGAACCAATAACCACCGGCAACCCCCAATGCCAGCGAGATGCCCACCAGCAGTGCCCCGTTCCATTTATTCAGGATCATTGGCTGGACTCCCCATAGGCAAAATACAGTCGCGCGCTGGTCAGCGCTCGTTGCTCTTCCACGTCGATCTGTTTGAGGCGGGCTTCGATGAGTTCACGTCGGGCGGCAACAACGGCATTCAAATCGCCCTTGCCGGCACGATAACTGGCCATGCTGAGTTCGACCTTTTCCCTGGCCAGCGGCAACAGGCTTTGCCGGTTTCGCTGTACTGCACGATTCAGGCGTTCGTAGTCAGCCAGTTCGCTCTCCAGTTGCTGGGTATGCTCACGTGACAGGGCTTCGCGCTCGGCCTCAAGCTGGCTGAGTTCAGCCTGTTTGGCCGCGATTCTGGGACTTTGGCGAGCGTCAGGGAACAGTGGCAGATCCCAGGAAAACTGCACGCTGACCATGTCGCCGAACTCACGGCCACGGTGCTGGTAATCCACTTCCCAGCTCCAGTCCGAGCGCTTCTCTGACACGGCCTCACGAACCTTGGCTTGCGCTTCGCGGGTCATCGGCGCAAACACTGCCAACTCAGGATGGTGTTGCAGCTTATGGGTGTAGCTTGAAGTATCGACAGGCCATTCAGGCAAGCTGCCGGCAGGCTTATCGTTGGCGGCAGGACCGATCCAGCGCTTGAGCGCCGCTCGTGCTTGCGTTCTCTGGCGAATCAGCTCGTCCTGTTGTTCCTCCAACCGAGCTGCTTCTTGCCTGGGCGTCACTGCGTCGGCGGGTTGAGCGCGGCCACCGGCAACCTGCGCCCGGACGGTCTCGGTCAGCAGGCGATTTTCTTTGTAAAAGTCCTGGAATAGCGCGTCTTTACGCTCAACCGAGTAGCTATTTATCCAGGCCAATGCCGTGGATTGACGAACGTTCAGACGTTCGACCCGCCGCTCTGCAGCAGCTCGATCAACGGCCGCATCGGCAACTTCAATGCGCGCTTTGCGCTTGTCGCCGTTGGGCATCTCCTGCCTGACTCCGACCATTTGCATGGTCATGAAGTCCTGGTCGATGCTCCAGCGATCCGGACCACCCACGGGGTAGTTCTGCACACCCAGCAGCAGCTTGGGGTCGGGTAGCTCACCGGCTGGAATAGCTGCACTGCTGGCAGCCTGAATTTTCGCGTCTTGTGCCGTCAGCGACGGCGCATTGTTTTCCGCCAGCCGCAACGCTTCGTCGAGTGTCAAGGCGCCAGCGAAGCTCGGCAATGCCAGTACGCTTGCCGCCAGGCCGGCCACGAGGGACCAGCCTGTGCAATAGCACTTGGAGTTCATGTTTACGATTCCTGTGATCATCCACTGCACGCATCAAAGGACACGCGCACAGCCATGCCATCCCGCTAAAACGGAATGACGCTCAATGTGGGTCAGGAATCAAACGCGGGGCGGTCGCCATACCCCGGAAGGGGTCGATACAGGTACGGAATCGCCGATGAGGGAAAGCACTACGGGGCTGAACAACGTAACAGGAGGCTTGATGATCGAGACTTGCAACATGCCACCCGTCTTGCACTCCTGCCCCGGCTTGCAGGGTTTGCCGTGCTCGGTCGGGCTTTTCATATCGTTGCAGCAGTCCATCCCCATGTCGTCCATCATCGCCATGCCCATTGCTTTCATCGGGCACGGCTCTGTCGGCGCCTGAACGCCCGCCATCCCGCTGAGGGGAAGCGCCAGGCTGATCACGAAAATGAGGCAAAACCGCAGGTAGCGTTTCATGGGGTTGGAGTGTAGCCGTCGGAAATAGTACTAACAATCAATTGAACACACGCTCTCGGTTGCCTTGCACAAAGCGCCGATTGCGCACGATCTCAGCGGATCAGAATTAAGCCAGCATTACTGACAGGAAAATGGTTCGTCAGCCCGGCATCGGCAATGGCGTTGAAAAGGGTCGACAGTGCGCCTGCGCCAGGGCCGATGAAAGTTTCGGCCTCGTTGACACGAAAGAGCGACCTGGAAACGCTTCCCTGACCGATCACGCGAGCTTTATGGTGCCGCCCTGGATATCGTCGCGCGCCATTCGCAAATCATTGGCGTCCTGGTTGAGCTGGTGAATCATGTTGAGCAAGCGTTGACGAAGCACCTCGTCCTGGAGCTGCTCTGCTGCGCGCATCACATCGAGCGCCGCTACCTCATTGTGAGTGGCGACTGAGTCGAGCAGTTTGCGCATGCTTCTTGATGGCCGATTCATCTCCAATCCCCTGGGTTTCGGTGACGCGAATCATATGGCTGGAATGTTTCGTCAGTGTTTCAGCTGAACGAGATGGAGGGACGACCTTAAGGGTCGGCCCGTCAGTGATGACGCTAGGCCGCCCGCTCCAAGGTATCCAGCAATCCAAAAAATTCCCGCGAAAGCTTATGCCGGGGAGCCAAATGAACAAGGGGTACTGAGACTTCGTGCGACTCGCGCATCTTGATGGAGCTGCTCAGGTAAACCGGCAGCACAGGTAAACCTTCGGCCAACAACTCATCAACGAGATTCTGGTGCAAGCCGGTATGCCCGGTGAACTGGTTGACCACCACGCCCTCTACTATCAGTGATTCATTGTGATCAAGACGTAGCTCCTCTGCCTGAGCGATGACGCGGTACAGCGCCTGGCGCGAAAAGCTGTCGCAATCGAATGGGATCAGCAATCTGTCCGCCGCCACCAGCGCACTGAATGTGTAGAAGTTGAGTGTCGCTGGTGTATCGATATAGATGCGCTCGTAGTCCTCGGACAGTTCAACCAGCAGCTTGCGCAGCTTATTGATCTTGTATTTGGACTCGAGTTTTGACTGAAGGTCCGTCAGATCGGAGCAGGCAGTCACCAAGTGAAGGTTGTCGTAAGAGGTCTCGGTGATGACCACTCGATTCCTTCTGCCTTCGAAGCCGCCGGATAGTGTCTGTCTGAAAAAGTCAGCGATGCCCGTTGGAATGCTTTCGTTGATCAGGCCTGTCAGGTAGTGAGTCGAATTGGCCTGGGGATCGAGATCAACCAGCAGCGTTCGGTAGCCTTCGGCAGCACTCGCTGCGGCAAGGTTGCAGGCAATGCTGGATTTCCCAACGCCCCCTTTCTGATTGAACACAACACGACGCATAGGGTTTTCTCATCCATGAAAACGGCCAAAGGCCGACTTGAGGAAATGTAAGCTCTCGTGTCAATTCTATGACCGAATTATTTCAGTTTTACGACAGCAACCAAGCCATTCAAATGTCAGCTCTTTAGCACTGCGCTTAAAGCAACAAGCGAGAAGAATCGCAGCATTGCTGTTCACCCAAGACAATTTTCAGACGAGCAAGAAACCTGTGACGAGGGGCTTTTTATCGGCGTTGCAAGGCTCTGGCCCGTACCGCAGGAGGGTTCGAACCGCTTGCGTTGAGCGGAATCCTTATCAGAAATGAGCGAAACGATCATTTTAATGATTGAATTGCGCAGTTTCAGTGGTTGGCTTAAGATCAATCTGACTGAATCAATCACGCGATGATCGATTCAGTCAGATTCGAGGTGAAACACGTCTTGCCAAACAATTATAAAAGGAGACCCTCGTGGCCCAGATTCCTATCAAGCGCACCATTGAACGCATCCCCGGCGGCATGATGATCGTGCCTCTGCTGATCGGCTCGCTCGTGGCGACATTCCTGCCTGACACGCCCAAGTTTTTCGGATCATTCACCAATGCGCTGTTCACCGGCGCACTGCCCATTCTGGCGGTGTTCTACGTGTGCATGGGCGCGAGCATCAATATCAAGGCCACGCCTTACCTGCTCAAAAAGGGCGGCACGCTGCTCGTCACCAAAGTCGGCATCGCCGTGCTCATCGGCATCGTGCTTGGCCACTTCCTGGGTGAGCAGCCGATATCCTCCGGGCTTTTCGCCGGTATCTCCACGTTGGCGGTGGTCGCCGCAATGAACGACACCAACGGCGGCTTGTACATGGCGCTGATGGGGCAGTACGGCCGCTCCGAAGACGTCGGCGCCTATTCGGTGATGTCGCTGGAATCCGGGCCTTTTCTGACCATGGTGACCCTCGGCATTGCCGGCTTGTCAGCCTTCCCCTGGCCGACGCTGGTAGGCAGCATCCTGCCGCTGGCCCTGGGCATGCTGCTGGGCAACCTCGACCGCGACATGCGCGACTTCCTGGCCAAGGCCGTGCCGGTGATGATCCCGTTCTTCGCCCTCGCACTGGGTGCCAGCCTCGACCTGCATAACGTCTGGCAGGCTGGTTTGCTGGGGCTCGGCATGGGTGTCGCGGTGGTCGTGCTGACCGGCATTCCGCTGTTCTTCGCCGATCGTTTGACCGGCGGCACCGGTGTTGCCGGCGTGGCGGCAGCCACTACAGCGGGCAATGCCGCCGCCGTTCCGGCGTTGATCGCAGCGGCGAATCCGGTGTACGCCGAAGCGGCCAAGAGCGCGACGATTCTGGTGGCTGCCTGCGTCGTGGTCACCGCGATCCTCGCACCGTTGCTCACCGCAGCGGTGGCCAAACGCGTGCAACAGCGCAAACCCGCCGTCATCCCCGAGTCGGACCTACAGGCGCAAAAGCAGGAAGCCCTGCGATGAGCATTCTGATCATCGCAGACGATCTGTCGGGCGCGGCGGATTGTGCCATCGGCTTTGCCAGCGCGGGGATGCAAACGGTCGTCACGCTCGACCCTTTGCATGACAAGGCTGACGCCCAGGTGATTGCCGCCGATACGGACACACGGCGCCTGTCCCCGGCGCAAGCCGCCGAACGCACGGTCGCTGCGTACAAGGCGCTGCAGCGTCCCGGTCAGCGGCTGTACAAGAAAATTGATTCGACCTTGCGCGGCAACTGGGCGGCGGAAGTGGCCGCCCTGCAACCGCTGGCGGGCCTGGCCATCGTTGCCCCGGCGTTTCCTGCAACCGGGCGCACGTTGCGCGGTGGCCGGGTGTTCGTCAACGGCCAGCCGCTGGAAACCACCGATACCTGGAAGCTCGAAAACGCCGATCGCCCGGCGGATGTCGAGGCGATGCTGGTGGCCGCAGGCCTGAGCACTGCCAGGCTTGATCTCGACACCTTGCGCGGGAATGAAGAAACACTCGTGCGTCACATCGCTGAAGTGGCGAGCAAGGGTACCCAGGCGCTGATCGTCGATACACAAACCGAAGACGACCTGCTGACGATCGCTCGCCTGACCGCGTCCATGGAACAGCCGCTGTTCTGGATCGGCTCGGGTGGGCTGGCGCGGGAAATCGCCAGTCTCGCGGATTTTTCCGAAGCACGCTTCACGGCAATCGAACCCACAGCACAGGAAAAAAGCCAGGCACCGATTCTGATCATGGTCGGCAGCCTGTCAGGTGTCTGCGAGCGGCAATGCGCACTCCTCAAGGAGCGCGGCGGGGTCAGCGAACTGGTGGTCCCGCCCGAAGTCCTGCGCCAAGGCACGACGCACGTCGATTGGGCGCTGTGGCAAGCGCGCATCGGCGAGCGGCTGGACGGCTGGAGCGACCTGCTGCTGCGCATTGGTCGCGACGAGGCGTTCGATCCCCAGGAGGGTGCTCGACTCTCAACCCGGTTGGCCGTGCTGGTAGAACCGCACTTCGCCAAGGTCAGCGGCCTGATTGCCACGGGTGGCGAGACGGCGCGGGCCATATTGACCACCGTCGGCATCGACAGCCTGCAATTGCTCACGGAAATCGAAGCCGGCGTGGCTTTCGCGCGCCCCACCGTTTCCCGGCAAGGGCATCGTCCCGGCATTGTCACCAAGGCCGGTGCATTCGGCACTGACCGCGCCTTGTATGCGGCATGGCAGCACTTGAGCGAACGCGCCGATCGCTCCCCGCCCCAACGTACCCGAATCCAAGGACTCCAATGAACGCTATGAGCAACTACCTCCCCATCATCGGCATCACCATGGGCGACGCCTCAGGTGTCGGTCCGGAAATCATCGTCAAGAGCCTGACCCACGACATCGTCTACCAACAATGCCGGCCATTGGTGATCGGCGATGCGCGGCGCCTGGAGCAGGCCAACGTGATTGTCGGCGGCAGCGCCAAAGTGCGCCGTATCGAAGACGCCTCCCAGGCGTTGTACGAGGCCGGCACCATCGATTGCATCGATCTCGACCTGATCCCCGATGACCTGCCGTTCGGCGAGCTGTCACCCATTGCCGGTGACGCTGCTTATCAATACATCGCCCGCGCCGTGGAACTGGCCGAGGCCAAACAGATCGATGCGATCTGCACCGCGCCG
Organism: Pseudomonas sp. Pseusp3; assembly: GCF_047304225.1. Classification (NCBI taxonomy): domain Bacteria; kingdom Pseudomonadati; phylum Pseudomonadota; class Gammaproteobacteria; order Pseudomonadales; family Pseudomonadaceae; genus Pseudomonas; species Pseudomonas sp. Pseusp3. The sequence goes on from NZ_JBGLYV010000008.1 coordinate 44,421, forward strand.
CTGAACAAGGAAGCGTTGCACGCCGGCGGTCACAAGTACCCCGGCCACACCGAAATGCTCGCGCACCTGACCCACGTCGACGAAGTGTCGATGATGCTGGTGGCACCGCAGCTGCGGGTGATTCACGTCACGACCCACATCGGCATCATCGATGCGATCCGCAAGATCGAACCGGGCCTGGTCCAGCGCACTATCGAACGCGGCAACGCCACACTGATCAAGGCCGGCATCGCCCGTCCGCGGATTGGCGTGTGCGGGATCAACCCGCATGCCGGTGAAAACGGCCTGTTCGGTTATGGCGAGGAGGAAGAAAAAATCATCCCGGCAGTGAAGCTGCTGCAGGAACGCGGCCTCGACGTGACCGGCCCGTTGCCGGCCGACACCCTGTTCTTCCGCGCCGGGCGTGGCGACTTCGATCTGGTGGTGGCGATGTATCACGACCAGGGCCACGGTCCCGTCAAGGTACTGGGGCTCGAAGCCGGGGTGAACGTGACCGTCGGCCTTGAAGTGATCCGCACCTCGGTCGATCACGGCACCGCCTTCGACATCGCCGGCAAGGGCATCGCCGATGAGCGCAGCCTGCTCGAAGCACTGCGCCAGGGCGCTGAGCTAGCCACACGACGGGGATGAGGTGCAGCGGCACTGTCGTGTAAGATCGACCACCGCCCAACCAACGAGCCCCCGCCATGAAAGTGTCCGAACGCCACCGCGCCATCCTCGATCTCGTACGCATCGGCGATGCCAACGTCGAGCAATTGAGCGCGGCCCTCGGCGTTTCGGAGGCGACCGTGCGGCGCGACCTGACCATGCTCGCCAAGCAGCGGCACCTGGTCCGCACCTACGGCGGCGCCACCGCCGTGGTGGGTGTCCATGAACCCGAAGCCTCGCTGGAAGAGCGCAAAACCAGCCAGTGGGAACAGAAAGACGCCATCGCCCTTGCAGCGGCTGCCCACGTCCAGGACGGCGACACCGTCCTGCTCGACGGCGGCACCACTTGCGCCGCACTGGCTCATCATTTGTGCTCGCGCCAGGACGTGCATGTGGTGACCAACAACCTGCTCGCCGTAATGACCCTGGCCAACGCGCCGGGCGTGCGCCTGACCTTGATCGGCGGTGATTTGCGCGGTTCGAGCATGAGCACCCTGGGGCCATTGGCCGAGCTGACGTTGAGCCGCCTGAGCGTGGACAAAGCCTTCCTCGGCGCAGACGGCGTCGTCGCGGAATTCGGCTTGTGCGAGGCGAGTGCGCAGCAGGCTTATCTCAAGGAATGCATCATCAAGCGGGCTGCGCAGATCGTCGTTCTCGCCGACACCGACAAACTCGGGCGAGCGCGGCAGCAGCATTGGACGCCTATCGAACGCGAATGGCGATTGATTACTTGTGCAACTGCCGATGACGCTGCCCTCGCACCGTTTCACGCGATTGCGCAAATCACTGTAGAAACCGTGGACCTCGCCTGATTGCCTGCCCCGCCCTCCGTAAACATGCTCCGGTCAGCCGGTCTGTGACTGAATGGGTGGTTGCGCCGTCTCATTGCCAAACGGAACGTCGCTTGAGCCACTCGGATGTTGATAACCCAGAGTGGATCCGTGGCCCGATAGCAGTCATTTTCGGTCCATGTCCTGTCACATCCACTGCGTGAAATCTTGCGCAAAAATCCGTCATGACATGTTATGACCTCATCAAAAAAAGGCGTTTCGCCCAACAAATACGGCGTTTAATGGACGAATGGTCGTAAGGCGTCAAGCGCGGGGAATAGCCGGGAGCCTGAAGCCACTACAGGCGACTCAGGTTGGGTGCGTTCGTCGCGGTTTAGTGAACTTCGCGTTCATCACGTGTCACATTAGGTCCTCGTCAAGCGAACTTCAGAAGAGGTAAAGCCTAATGAACATCGCCACAGTAGTAAGTGCAGTAATTTCCAGTCTCGCCCCAAGTGTCTTTGACCAGAACGGCCTGCAAGAACCCGGCGCGCATGTCTCGGCCGTCGAATACCACTACGGAATGGAAATCGATGTAAAGCGGGTACTGCAGCGCACCGATACATCCGACAAGACCGGTATGGTACCGGTGACCCTGGTCTACGAAGACAGCGAGGGTGAGGTCCACAAGATCCGTTTCCTCGAATGGGGTGGAAGCCCTGCCAGTCCAACCAGCATTGTCTGATCCGCTCGCCGCCAGGGTTCCGGGCCACGCCCTCCCCCGCAAGCGCAAGTTGAACTTCATATTCACCCAGTGCGAATTGATGTTTTTGTAACCTGAAAACTTACATGACCGAATGATTAAAAGTTCATTCGCGAAAATCGCTATTATCTTGCCCGCCTAATGCCGCAAGACTAATGAATAGTGATTACTGAATCTTAATTGCAATCAGCAACGGCAAACGCCAATCATGCCGTGCCGAGCGTCATGCTGATTCACTATTGAAGCCAAGAGGTCACCATGGAACTTAGTATGTTTTCTTCGTCCACCGTGGAATATGTTCGTTTGGGCGTTGTATATTTCCACCTAATCGCCTGCTGTGTTGCAATTGGCCTGGTCTTGACCAGTGACGTCGCAATGGTCAAGCAACTCCTGAAGGGAGATGCGTCAGGTCACCATGATGACGCGCACATGGAAAGCCTGCAAAAAACCGTAGTACTTGCACTTTGGGCTCTTTGGATTACCGGCATTGGTATTGTCGGGATCGATTATGCCGGTAAAGGAATGGAATACTTCCTCAATCCAAAACTGCAGGCCAAGATCGGGATCGTTGTACTGTTGACCTTTAACGGCTTCCTGTTGCATAGCGCTGTATTGCCGGCGCTGAAAAAAGCCGGTTCGATACTTAATCTTTCCTTCAGCCTGCGCATGCTGGCGCTGTTCTCCGGTGCGCTCTCTGCCGTGTCGTGGTTCTATGCCGCCATGCTCGGTGTTGGTCGTCCGTTGGCCTGGAAGTACTCGCTGGTCGAGTTGCTGGCAGCCTATCCGGTTCTCATCGTCGGTGGATTCGCGATGATGGTACTGCTCACCGCCTATGCAAAAAACAAAGGCAGCGAAGGGCGTCTGGAGCAAGACACCGGGATCGCACGAAACGCCGCCCTGGCTTGATGGTAAGGCCAGGTTGAACAGGCAGGTTCTGCGTTAGCAAATACATACCGCTATTCGTTATTTACAAACTCTCAACTTGAGGAAACCCAAATGAAATCCATGAAAGTTCTCTTCGTAGCCGCCGCTCTGACCGCTTCTTCTCTGGCAATGGCCACAGGTGGCGGTGATCGCACCTTCACTCGCATGGAGTCGGCCCGAAAAGTCTCGATGGAAGCCTTCCAGGTTGCCCAGAAACAGAAAGCTGAAGCCGCTGTAGCCCAAAGCAAAGCCAAGGTCTCCGATCACAGCAACAGCTGATCCGTGTAACGCGCCAGGAGGCCGCCGCAAATGTGCGGCCTCAACCCTCAAATGCAGCACCCAAGGTGCTGCTGGCGCTGGTTTGACCGAGATCCCCTTGGAACCACGCTTATGCCAGCCTCGCATATCCGCCCCTTACCCGCGCCACTGCTCAAACCTGGAGAAACGGTCGTCTTGTTCGACGGTATCTGCAAGCTGTGCAATGGCTGGGTGAGGTTCCTGATTCGCCATGACCGCCAGCGGCGCGTGCGGTTGGCGGCGGTTCAGTCACCCGAGGGGCAGGCTCTGCTCGCGTGGGCAGGTTTACCCCTGGATCAATTCAACACCATGGCGGTGATCCGCGACCGGCACTACTGGGAACGTTCGGAAGCATTTTTCGAAGTCATTGCCCGGTTTCCCGCACGCTGGCGCCCCGTAAACCTGTTGCGCATCTTCCCTCGCAAGCTTCGAGACTGGGCATACGACCGCATTGCGCTCAATCGTTATCGTCTCTTCGGGAAATACGACACCTGCCTGTTGCCTGATCCTGATCATGAACAGCGCTTTTTGAAAACGCCCCTATAACCCCCCCCTCAAACGCATTGACTGGATCGCCTGTGGCCGGCCGGCGTTCATGTTTGGCTACCACAGCCTGATTCCTGCGCACGACGCCGTCCACCGACCCTCCCTCTGAAAGTACAGCCGCCAGGCGAAATTGAGACGAATGTTCTGATTCGTGTCGGTCGCTTGTATCGAAATGATATGTATTTACTTACAAAAGATAATCGTTATTATTCGCGCGAAAATTCACACAAAAGGTGTCCATGGTGGCTCTATCGCGCATTTACCCAGCCTCTCTGTCGTTGCTGGGCGTTCTGGTCGTACCTGATCTACAGGCAGAAACCGAGACTGCTCTGACCCTGCCGGCAACCGCTGTAAACAGTGAGTACAACGAGCAGAGCTATATGTCGACCGAGAGCAGGAGTGCATTGAAGATCGATGCCCCGCTACGTGATATTCCGCAAACGGTGAACGTGATTCCCCAGAGCGTGATCAAGGACCAGGGCGCGCAGTCGATGGAAGACGTGCTGAAGAATGTCCCGGGGATCGGTCTGTCCAATGGCGATGGCCAGCGCGACCAGGTCACCATCCGCGGCTTCAGCGCCATCGGCGACATGTACATCGACGGTATCCGTGACGACGCCCTGTACTTCCGCGATCTGTCCAACGTCGAGCGCGTGGAAGTGATCAAGGGGCCCGCAGCGGTGCTCTATGGCCGCGGCTCATCCGGTGGCCTGATCAACAGCATCAGCAAAAAGCCCAACTTCGACCCCAAACAGGAAGTGGGTGTCAGCTTCGACAGCGAGGGTAAAAAGCGCACGCAGTTCGACGCTGGCTGGGCTGATCAACAGCAGTACGACAAGGCGTTCCGGGTGACCGGTGCACTGGAAAACAGCGACACCTTCCGCGATGACGGCTATATCGACCGCAAGGCCATCGCACCTTCGGCCTACTTCAAGCTCTCCGACGACCTGGAATTGAACCTGGGTGCCAGCTATCTGTATGACAGGCGCCTGATCGACTTCGGCATCCCGGCGCGAGGCGATCGTCCGGTCGATGTGGATCGTGGCAAACGCTTCGGTGCTGCCGACCCGGATGACGACTACACCCGCAGCGAGGTGTTTTCGTTCACGGCCGGTGTCGACTACCGGATCAACGACGACTTCAGCCTGAGCAACACCAGCCGCTACTACCACTACGACCTGGATCGCAACAATACACTCGCCGACTCCAGCCCGACACGCTTCGTCACCGCCGCCAATGGCGAACTGTTGGTCAAGCTCAACCGCGGCAATGTGCAGCGCAAGGAGGATGGCTGGTTCAACCAGACCGAGCTCAAGCAACAGGCTACGCTCGCCGGGATGAACCACAACCTGCTTTATGGCGTGGAACTGGGGCGCCAGGTCAAGGACCAATCCGTGTTCAGCCAGAACAACGTGGCGCAGGTTCCGGTGTACCGCGATGGCTTGGTCGACGTGCCGTTCCAGGCCAACCGGCAAACCGCCAAGGGCACCAATACCCAGGACACGGCCGGTTTCTACGTCCAGGATCTCATCGAGTTGGCGCCAAAGTGGAAGGCGCTGGTGGGCGTGCGTTATGACGTGTTCGACCAGGAATATTCCGACGACCTGACGCACAGCTCCCTGTCCCGAACCGATACCACCTGGAGCCCGCGAGTCGGCCTGGTTTATCAGCCGGATCAGGTTCAGTCCTATTACGTCTCGGTGAGTCGTTCCTACCAGCCTTCTGCTGAAATGTTCGCCCTGAGTACGACGAACCAGGACCTGGAACCAGAAGAGACCACCAACTTCGAGATCGGCGGCAAGTGGGACCTGCTCGACAATCGCCTGGCGTTGACGGCGGCGCTGTTCCGTCTGGAACGCACCAATATGAAAACCAGCGATCCGGCGAACCCGAGCAAACTGGTACTGGCGGGTGAACAGCGTACCGATGGCCTCGAACTGACCGCCAGCGGACAGTTGAGCGACAAATGGCAGGTCTATGCCGGTTACGCCTATCTGGATGCCGAGATCACCAAATCCAACAGCCGAACCAACGGTGTCGCCAACGAAGGCCAGACTCCGACCCTGACCCCGCGCCACAGCGCCAATGTGTGGTTGGTACGCTCTTTGACACAGCAATGGCGTGTAGGCATGGGGGCGAACTATGTCGATGACCGTTACACCTCCCTGGATAACCAAGTGGTCATGCCGGCCTACACCACCGTGGACGCAGCCTTGCTCTACAACCTGCCGAAATGGGACATGGCCCTGCGTTTGCGTAACGTCTTCGACAAGGACTATTACGCCTCGGCGCATGGCTCCGTGGACCTGATCACACCCGGTGCGCCACGGACTCTGGAATTGAGCACCAACTATCGATTCTGAGTGCGGTACTGAGAACAAAGCCCGGTAGTGCGACACTGCCGGGCTTTTTATTGATAGAGGCTCCACATGCGTCTGATGTGTGCGGTTGTTGTATCAAAACAGCCACAGCGCATCAGCCCGGTTTATCTCCTGTCCACAACATTCTCGCCGCGCTTGAATCGGTGGGTATTTCACCTGGCCGAAAGAGCAGATGCAATTACCCATCAGAGCCATGAACTTGAGAAAACTGCACAAGCCGGAGGTGGCGACAGGCAGCAACTGGCCGTTCACTGCCAGTCATGGTTGCTAGAGGGGCGGGTCAAATCCGTTGCAAATGGCTGCCAGCCCCAACTGGAGCCCATGCATCGCGGCTTCTTCGAAGAGCGCCGATTCTGCGGGCTGTCGATAGTTCTCCCGGTTCCAGGGCAACAGCAGGTCAGAGTTGAGGTAGTGATGCACGATCGGGTCAATCGCGACATAGGCCTGGCTGTCGTAATGATTGCGCCAGCCAGGTTACCGGGTAGTTGCTTTGAATCGATACCTGCTCGTCAGGCGCAACAGGACCAGGCTTTACGCCCAGCAGGAAATTCGAGTAACCCAGTCTACACGTCAGTGTCTTGAGGTTCCCCAGCCAGTCCTCGAAGCGCTCCGTCTTACCGAGTTGTACCAGATCATCCATTACCAGCATGGTCATTCCCTTCCATGGTCACACTGTTCGACGGTGCACTCATCCTGATATAGAACGAGGGAAATCGAGCCCCGTCATTAAAGTGGGGTGGTGACGTAGTGACAGGGAGCGTTGAAATCAATATGCCAGCAAAGGACCCGACAATCGCTCACTCAGTCGTCGGGGCCGGGGCTTTGCTGCCCAAGCGGATCAGCTCATTGGAGAAACACAGTCCGACGATGATCAGTGCCGCCCCCGCGAACAGGCTTTCGCGTGGTACTTCATGGAGCACCACAAACGCCAGCAGCGCGGCGAACAGCGGCTCGGTCAGTTCCAGCGCCTGCACTTGGGATGGCTTGAGATATTCGATGGCCTTGGTGGTGCAAAAGAAGCCGAGGATGGTCGGCAGCGCGGCCAGCGCCAGCAGTGCGGCGATCGCCAATGGCGACAGCTCGCCGATCACGAAACCATCGGCCGCAGCCGGCATCAGCAGGTACAGACTGCCAAAAAACAGCAATTGCCGGGTGAGGTGCAGCCCCCCGGACACGCCCATCCGCTTCATGGCAACCGAAAAGGCCCCATAGCCGCAGCCGGCCATGGAGGCAAGCGCAGCGCCTTGCAGGGTAAAGCCCTGTTGCAGGTCGGCGCCAAAGATCACCGCGATCCCGGCGATGGCCAGTGCAGCGCCCACGGTCGCGTTCGCGGTGATGGCATCCTTGAGGAAAATGCGCCCCAGGATGATCGAGGAAATCGAGGCACTGGCCATCAGCACCACCACTACACCTGCCGCAGCGTAATGCCGATAGGCGGACGTTTCGAAGTGAAACAGCACGAAGATGCCCAGGAAGGCGCAGATTGCCGCCTGAGTCCATTTGGCCGTGGACGCCGGGCGCTTGAGGAAAAGCAACAGGATCGAAAGTAGCATGCAACCCAGCAGGGTCTTGATGACAGCCACACTGCTGGCAGTGAAGCCATTACTCATGAGGACTTTGCTAAGCACACCGATCGTCGCGTTCAGTGCCGCGGCGGAGAGTGCAAACATGACGCCTTTGCTGAAACTGGATTGCATTGATGACGGTCCCTGTCGTTGCTTTGTCGTTAGATAGAATGCCGGCCCACATCGACGGCACCAAGTTCGAGGATACAAAGACCCCGCCAAACCCGGCATTGATTGTGGCATAAACCGGATCGCCCGGCAGAATCCTGTGGGCCTTCTTGAGATTCCAGTGGGCGTCCTGCCCATGCACGTAAAAACTGTTACCTATGTGCTTGAACTGTTTTGTTACCTATGTAGGTGAGTCACACCCTCAGGATCTCTTGCCGGTTTTTTTGTAATGCTTGACTCGTCCTGAGCAAGGGGCAAGTCCCGGCACTTACAGTGGCAAGGTATTACAGTGCTTGATCTCCTTGACCGAAAACCCGGTGTACATTTCCTTGATACTGCCGAGTGTACGTATGCGATGCATGGCGAGTTCATGGAATGCCTCCATGTCTTTGACGACTACCTGCAAGAGGTAGTCGTATTTCCCCGACACTTTATGGCAGGCAATAATGTTGGGCAGCGCCAGAACGCCCGCTTCGAAATGCTCCATGGCGTCCTCGGAGTGACTATCGAGGGTGACGCTGATGAAAGCAAAAAGTCCCAGCCCCATGGTCTTTGGGTTCAAGTGCGCGTGATACCCGACAATCACCTCCTCTTCCAGGCGCTTCAGGCGCTTCCAGCAGGCTGGCGCTGACAGGCAGACACGAGCGGCGATCTCGGCGTTCGTCAGGCGACCATTCGTTTGCAGAATTTCCAGAATTGAACGATCAACCTTATCCATTTCCATCATGTGTTCTCTCCCTTTAACAATGAGTACGCGGCAGGGCGATCGGCCCCATCCCGCAGGTCCTTGATCAAGCATCCATTTCTAGAAACAACGGATATTAGAAAGAAAATTACGTAACGAACACATTTTGGATAATTAACGTCTGAAAATAATTAAATACAGATCCGTTTCGAAAGCTAATTTTCGAGGCGCTGAAATACAATTTCTTGTCACTTCCGACACCCAAGCCACACGCCCTGACAATAAAAACAAGTAACAACGGAGGCAATATTGAGCATTTTCAGAACAAAAGACCTGGACGCAATGATTGCTGCTGCCCGAGCGCCTTCCGGGTTGAAAAAAGTGCTGGGGCCGATGGATCTGGTCCTGATTGGTATCGGTGCAATCGTGGGGACGGGCATCTTTGTATTGACCGGAACCGGCGCATTGACTGCGGGACCGGCCCTCATGGTTTCATTCCTGTTAGCGGCGTTGGCCTGTGCATTTGCAGCGCTCTGTTATGCCGAGTTCGCCTCATCCGTACCGGTAGCAGGCTCGATTTACACCTACAGCTACGCGACGCTGGGAGAGTTGGTGGCCTGGATGATCGGCTGGGATCTGATGCTCGAATACGGACTGGCCAGTTCGGCTGTGTCTGTTGGGTGGTCGGGTTACTTCCAGTCCCTGCTGAGCGGATTTGGGCTGAATCTTCCGGTTGTGCTTACGGCGGCTCCAGGCTCTTTGCCCGGTGTGGAAACCTGGTTCAACCTGCCCGCGCTGGTGATTATGCTGGCAATTACCTGGATGCTTTCCATGGGCATCAAGGAATCCGCGCGCGTAAACAACGTGATGGTGATCATCAAGATCGCCGTGGTGCTGCTCTTCATCGCCGTTGGTGCGCGACATGTTCAGCCGGCTAACTGGCAACCTTTCGCTCCCTTCGGTGGCCAAGGCATTTTGAGTGCTTCGGCCTTGGTTTTTTTTGCTTTTATTGGTTTCGATGCAGTTTCCTCTGCCGCCGAAGAAGTGAAAAAACCGGCGCGTGACCTCCCCATCGGCATTATCGGTTCCCTGGCCGTTTGTGCGGTGTTGTACGTTGCCGTTTCAATGATCATGACCGGCATCGTGCCCTATGCCCAATTCCTTGGCGTTGATCACCCGGTCTCATTGGCGTTGCAACATGCCGGTGAAAGCTGGGTTGCCGGGTTCGTCGATTTAGGCGCAATCATTGGCATGACGACTGTCATTCTGGTTATGGCTTACGGTCAAACCAGGATCATCTACGCGATGTCGCGCGACGGACTGCTTCCCCAGCGCCTTTCCAGGGTTCATCCACGATTCGGTACCCCGTTTTTCGCCACTTGGATGGTCGGAATAGCATTCGGGCTGATCTCGGCACTGATTCCGCTGAACGTCCTCGCCGAGCTGATCAATATCGGTACGTTGGCCGCGTTCAGTCTGATCTCGGTGGCAGTGATCGTATTGCGCAAGACCCGACCCGATCTCCCTCGCGCATTCAGATGCCCGGGCGTGCCCGTTGTTCCGTTGCTCGCCATCGTGTTCTGCGTAACCTTGATGACCTTCCTCAAGCAGACGACCTGGCTGGTATTTGGGGCGTGGTTGGCAATTGGCCTGGTGATCTACTTCGCCTATGCGAGGCGCCGCTCGTTGTTGCATTAATCCGGCATTTCGTCAGGTCACTCTGGAGTGTCAATCCTCACCTCATTTGTCCTGTTTTTTGTCAAAGCGAGCAGAACTTGTCATCAGGATCCGCTGTGAGGATTGCAACACTTCTTCAATGGGGCCAGCCCTGTCGTCAGTGCGATTGCATTCTAGTACTTGGCCGGTGTTGAGCGTGGTCGCCCTGGCCACTCTGTAGTTCGCGCAACAGGGATCGCAGGTAGCTTAAAGGGTCGATTGCTGCCCTTGGTGACAGGCAAAAACAGGCCAAAAGCTACCTTTCACGTAAGTAAATCGCAGTGGCCTGGCAATCCAACACCTGCAGACTTTGATTTGCTGATTCGGTGGCGCCGTCCCGAACTCGCGGAGCACGAGTTCGGGGTCTTCCAGATCGCCACGGATAGCGACGACCCTCAGACAGGCGCAGAGACAAAGCAGAGACCCTCTTGTGGAGAGTGCACCGACAGCAAGGCGCCTGGTGAAGCGCCTCGATTTGGCATGGCTACTAACGCCGTGGAACGCGTAGCGTCCGCCCGCTGTAAGGAGCCCCCATGACAAGTTCAGTTATGGGCGCTGGAAAAACCATTCAATCAATTCGTAGTGGAAATGCTCTGGGTCAAGCCGATCAGTACCGATAGGTTGCCTGCACTGAAACCCCATTCGCACTGTTGTCGTATTTGGCACTGTATTCCGGTTGAAGACCTGAGTTGTTCGACTGCTTCACCGAGACTTTGGAATCCCAGAGATAACCGTAAGCAAAGTCGATCGTCAGATCGGAACTCGGCGAATAAGCGCCACCCAGGGTCACGGCCTGGCGATTCCCGACGGGAACGCGCACGCTACGATCGGCATTGCCGATTGGCGACGGATCATAGGCGTAGCCTGCGCGTAGCAGCCATTGCCGGTTCAATTGAAAGGATGCGCCAACGGCGGTGGCCCAAGTGTCATGCCAGTTCATTTCTTCGGTCACACTTCCCAGGCCCGCCGCCTGGCCCAGGGGGGAAAGTCCGCTGTTGACTGCCTCGACCTTCTTGACCCGGCTCCAACGCTTCCAGGTGGCCCCCAGGTATCCCGTCCAGCGACTGTTGAAATGATGGGTGATAGAGGTGTCGACGGATTCGGGCATCGTGAGGTCTATCTTGTTGTCATACTTTCCGTCCAGCGGAATTACGCTCGGGGAGCCGCTAACCTCGGTATGCCCTTTGAGTTCATAATCCACCTTCGAGTGATAGTTAATCCCCCAACGGGTGGCATCACTCAAGTCAAACAAAACCCCGACGTTGTAGCCAAGTGCCGTGTCATCGCCCTTGATGGTGACCAGCGTGTCTTCGCCGTTGTTCAGGGCGCCGGTGGCCAGGTAGTTCTGAAGCTTTGCATCGAAGTGGTTTATGGTCGGCCCGCCACCAATGGACACGTAATCATTGATCCGCCAGGCAATGGTGGGCTGCAGGGTTATTTCCTTGGTCGTGCTATAGGATCCATGGTAACGGCCTTGAAAACTGCTCTCGTAATCATTGATCAGACCACTCGGGGCATACAGGCCCAGACCAATCGAAAAACGATCGTCAAGCGGCGTCGACATATAGGCAAAGGGCACAACCCCCAAAGGGACCGAGTCCCCTTTATTCGTTCCCTGGGCACTGCTCTGCGCATCACTGATGTCAACGTTCACCGAAACGACCGCGGCTCCGCCGGAAACCTCGGCACGTTTCAATTTGGTCAAACCTGCAGGGTTTCCAAAGATAGTGCTGGCGTCCAACGCGGAAGACGACCTCCCCGCATAAGCAGTACCCGCACTACTTGCACTTTGCTCGTTCAAGGCAATGCCGTTGGCGCCCGCGCTTGTTGAAACGCTGAGTATTGCCGCGGCACCTGTGAATTTGATCCAGGAAGACATTTTTTGCACAGCGCAGAGACACTGGGTTGCACGGTTGCTCAGTTTCATTTCCCACCTCGAATTGTTTTTATTGATTGGTGCGCAGGCAAAGCTTCGCCTTCCGGTGCACTTGGCAGTGCCGGTTGGCGTTGATCGAAGTTGCGAAAAAGGCCCTGGCGGATTAGTACCAGGGGCGGAGTATCGAATTTACGAAGACAACGTCAGGATCATTCAAGCCACTCCACCTGAAAGCTGTAGCGACCTAGAAGAAGGGCCAGGGACTCTTGTTCTCGCCCGGCCCGGATGCACGCGACCAATCCACGTTGTTCATGCTGAATCACCTCGACCGCAATGTCCTTCAGGCACATGCGCTGCACTTCCTGCCGAATGACTCGGGCGACCTCATGCTGCTGCAAGGCGGGTTTGAAGATCTTGCCCACCGCCGTCAATGGCAGTGCCTCGAGGATTTCGATCCGCTTGGGAACAGCCGCTCGCTCACTGATGTGACGCTGGGCAAACTGCTCAAGTTCTTCAACGTCGCAGATGTGACCTGGTCGCAGTTGCACGTAGGCGACCGGCACTTCACCCGAATAGGCGTCCGGGCTGCCGATGGCAGCCGCCAACGCCACCGCTGGATGGGCTTGCAGTGCTTCCTCGATTTGCTTGGGATCGATATTGTGGCCGCCGCGGATGATCAGTTCCTTTTTGCGCCCGGTCAGCCAGAAGTAGCCATTTTCATCCTGACGCCCCAGATCGCCCGTATTCAGCCAGCGCTGACCATTGATCCCGATCCACAGGCCCCGGTTATGGCTTTCCTCAACGTAACCCTCGAACAGGTTCGGACCCGTGATGCTGATCAGGCCAATTTCGTCGATGTCGGCGTCGCGCAGATAATCTCCCGCGTCATCGAGCATGACTGCACGCATGTCCTGGTAGGCAATCCGTATACCGATGGAGCCGATATGGCGCTCGCCATGGGGCGGATTGACCGAGGAGACGCACGCGCCCTCCGTGAGTCCATAGCCTTCGAGGATCTTCACCCCGGTCCGGCCTTCAAACTCCCGGAAAAGTTCGACCGGCATCGGCGCGGCACCACACATGGCATAACGCAGGCTGGACAGGTCGCGGCCTTCCAGATCGTTTTGCAACAGTGCGGAATAGACCGTTGGAACGCCGGAGAAGAAGTTGATGCCGAAGTGCTCGACCATCTCCCAGAAGCGTGGGATCACACCCTCACCGCGATAACCCTGCGGCGTGCCGAGGATGACATGATCACCCTGCGTCCAGGGCATCAGGCCTGTCACCAGCTGAGCATTTACATGGAACAGCGGCAACCCGCAAAAAATGACCTGACCCCCGCCATGGGGTTGCATGTGAGTGGCCATGGCCCACGCGTTGAAGACCTCCGCCCCATGGGTACGCATCGCAATCTTGGGCAGCCCGGTGGTACCGCCGGTGCAGAAGTAAGAGGAACGATCCTCAGGGCGGAACAGCCGGGCACCCTTCAGGTGCGAGCCTGGCTGAGCATCCATCAACGTTCGTAATTCATGAATCGTGGCCCCCCTGTGCAACTCACGTTCTTTCTCCGCCAGGGATTCAAGGGATTCGCGCTGAGCGACATCGATATAGGGGCCCATGCCAACCCAAACGACGTGCTTGATCTCGGGAAGTTGATCCAGCTGCGAGGCCAGCTTGGGCCACAGGTCGCTGCCCGGTGTCGGGGCGAGCGTTACCACCACGCTGGCCTTGGCGGCCCGTAGCAAGGCCGCCATCTGTTTGGCCTCCTGCAGCGGATTGATCGCCATGACGACACCGGCCGCTTCACCCCCCCAGATAGTGAAGTGGGTTTCCGGCAGGTTGGGCAGGATGAAGGCCAGCACTTCACCCGGGGTAATGCCCAGGTCGTGGAAGGCATTCGCCGCGCGAGTGATATCTTCGACGAGTTCGGCATAGCTCCAGTGGTGGGTGTTCCTGAAGCTGCTGGCGTCGGCGAAGAAACTCAGCGCGGGCGCATTGGGAGAAAGCCCGGCCGTACGCGCCAGTGCTTCATAGGTGCTGCAAGCCAAGCCACGCTCCGATAATGGAGCCTGCTCGATACTTTCAATGTCGTTCAGAGATCGCACCATCATCTTCAGGCTTCCTCTACGACTCGGTTGCGTTGCACACCCAGGTCAATCACGCCATCCGCACTGCGAATGCGTGCCTCGACCACGTCTCCTGCCTTGAGATACTGCGTCCGCCCTTCCTGCGCCTTGAGGAACAGCTTCCACTTGGTGGCTTCCGGCATCAGGGCCGCAATGCGCTGTTTGGCGGGCGAAGGGATGGTCAGCGCGCATCCCGCCGGAGTACCGGTGGCGATCAGGTCGCCGGGGGCGAGATCCTGGACAGAGGAGAGTTCGCTCAGGGTTTCAGCGGGGCCATACACCAGGTTGGCCGTGCTGTCGCTTTGTCGCACCTCGCCGTTGACCGTCAGGCGCAACTGCAATGCTTTCAGGTAACGCATGTCCTGGGCGCCCAGCAGGCAGAGATACGGGCCGACCGGGCCAAACGTGCGGAAGCTCTTGCCCTTGTAGAACTGCATCTGCGGGATCTGAATGTCGCGTGCCGAGTAGTCATTGACGATGACCACACCGGCAATGAACTCATGCAGGTTGGCGTCGTTGACGGTCACTGCGCCGCTGATCACGCGTTTCATCACCAGCCCGAGTTCGATCTCATAGTCAAGGAAACGGACGTTGCGCGGCTTGATCAGGACGCTGTCTGCGGCCACCAGGCAACTGGTCGCCTTGGTGAACATCATGTTGTATTTCTTCGCATCCGGGTCCATGCCCGACTCGATCATGTGCTGTCGGTAGTTGGCCCCTTGGCAGACGAACTGTTGATTGCGGGTCACCGGCGACAGCAGCTTCACTTTGTGCGCCTCCAACTGAGTACCATTCAGTTGAGCGAGGTCATCGATACTGTTCTGGCTGATGAAGTCACCCGTGGTCTCAAAAGTGCCCGGGACAATCGTGATACGGTCCTGGCGCAACACGCCCCAGTGGATACCGTTCTCAAACTCAAAGCGGACTACGTGTACAGCAGACATTGAAGGTACTCCTGGAGCAGCGTTTGTCCCGCGCTCGATGGCGCGAGAACTGTGGTGTTGTTCTGAGGGTGAGTTGGCGACGCTGTCGATCAACGGGCCACCGGCCATACCGTGTAGCGTTGCCCGACATGGCGGCCGCTCTACCCGAACATCCGCATCAGCGTGATCAACTTGCGAATCGTCAAGTCCGGGCTGCGCCGCAGGTTGCGGATCAGCGCTCGTACATTGCTGAAACTCATCCTGGGCTTGGTAAAACTCTTGGGCATGCGCTGCCCCCACTGCGCCATTGCTTCGGGGCTCACGGGATGGATGCCCGTAGGCTGCATGGCGGTAAAAATATCCCCGTCGCAGTAGTGCTCGTGCTTGTCACCCCAGGGGTCTTGCCAGTAATCGAAGATCTGACTGCCCAGGATGTGCCGGCCGATTCCCCATGAGTGCTCCCAACCCCGCTCTCGCAGGACCCGTTGCCCCATGCCCACCGCGTCGGCGTCGACGACCTCATAGGCGCTATGGCTGTAGGTCGCCATGAACCCCTGGGCGATCGCGAGCGTATGGTGATCCGCAGGCTTGTCACCGAGATCGAGGCGCATGAAAGCGACGATGGGGGTGCCGTCGGGGAGTACCTGCACATCGCTGGGAATGAACCCGAAATGCCGGGTGTACCAGGCACAGGTCGCCTGATAGTCGGCCACTTCGACGACGATATGACCCAGTTTGATGACTTCAGGCGGTGCAATCGGCGTGCGCTGCGTGGCGTTGATTCGCGATTGCTGTTGCGCCAGATTCCAGGGAAGCGGAGCTCTGTGTTCCAGGTTTTCACTGGGCGTCTGGTCGCAAACAGCCTCGACAATAAAACCGGAAGGATCGGTCAGCCTGACGTAGTGGCCGCCACCAGGGTGGGTCGGGGCCTCGACAGAAGATGCCCCTGGAATTTGCGTCAGCTTTTCCAGATCCCTGAGCGATCGAACTGCCAGGCCGAACCCGATAAAACCTGCCTTTTCTGCACGGTGCACGCGGTAACAATAGGCAGTTGGCGCTGTGCCGCGCAGATAGAGCATTTCGGCGTTCTGATGACTGACGGTCAGACCGAAGTCCGTCAGGAAGTGCGCCGCCTCATTCAAGTCCGGCCTTTGAAAAATCAGATGAGTCAGACCCTGGGCCTTCACCGTCGGTTGCGGATGTCGGGCAGGTTGTGGCGTCGTCAACTGGGGGATTTCATTTTTGTTGTTCATTGTTCTTGTTTTCCGGTTTTTTCGGGCAAAGCGTCCCCGAACCCCTGAAAATGCCAGGGGTTTGTTCGTGGTGTCGGTTACTGCGTTTAGTCGATCGGAGGAAGCGTCGGCAACTCTACGGTCGCCAGCGCTCTAGCCTCCTCGAGAGGCACGCCCAAGGCCCGCAGCACGAGTTCGGCCGTGTCAGATCCCGATTCGCGCCATGTTCTGTGCCCTTCCAGAACCAGGAAAATGGAGCCGAGGACACTGCTCGATATCAGCGTAAGAACCGAGAGCAATTGCTCTTGCTGAAACTGGTACCGGCCGGTGGAAAGTCCACTCAGAAGATCCGTCGTCGCCTGGCTGGAAAACATTTCACGCAACGAAGCGTTGCTCATGGCGAACTTATGGATGAATGCCCCCCAGTGGGAGTCTTCGTGAGCCCGACGGATGAAGAACCGGATGCCATTGGCCAGGCGTTGAGCGGGATCGGAGAGGGAGTTGAAGCTCTTGTTGACCCGTTCATGCATCTCTCTCGCGAGATGGCTGGCGACCGCCTCGAACAGGCCTTCCATGCTCTCGATGTTGCTATAAACCGTGCCGCGCGCCACCCCTGCCTCTTGCGCAAGGTCGAGGATGTTCACTTGCGAGGTGCCTTTTTCCGCGAACAAGCGAAAAGCGGCCTGGTGAATGCGGCGCTGTGTTGGATTCAGAAGTTCCACGGTCTCTCTCCAGAATTGCCTTATGGGTCAATTGAACACGCGTGTTCGATTGACGTCAATCTGGTTTTTGCAATGAGAGGCTATTTTTTCGAATAAAAATCGCGACCGCCCTTTATTTGTCTTATTTAGCGAAGGGCTTTCAAGGCGATAGGGCGAATTTTAGATACATTCGCACTGAAATACTTGAACACGCATGTTCAGAAGCTAATGCAGTCGCAGGGCGGTCCATCAAGTCGCCTGATGCCAGTCGCGTCGTTGATCAGGCAAGAACCCAGATCAGGCAGGTAGTGGCTTTGCAGCGATTTTCCGGGCTTTGGGAGGCGTTACGCCCAGCGCCTGGAGGATCATTTCGGCGACCCGCACATCGTGCTCCAGCACTGCACGGCCCTCGACAATCGCGCGCATTGCCCCGGTTGTGCACGATACGACCATATCCAGGGCGATGCCTTCTTCCTCGTAAGTGAAAATGCCCTCCCGCAGCCCTGCACGCAGGTCGCCAAGCACATGGTCAGCCAAACGCGAGCGCATGGCCTGGTCGTAATGGATGATGCGCAGCAACGCATTCGCCCATTGGTGGTCAGCAGCGGCCCGACACACGAACATGCGTACGCCAATCGAAAGCCGCTGTGCTCCGCACTGCACGTCCGTGCTCAGGACGGAAATGGCGTCAGAGAACTCGGCGGCCATGGCAATGCCCACCGCTTCGAGGACTTCATCACGCGTTCGGAAATAGTTGTAGATGGTGCCGTTGGATACCGCCGCCTCGGCGGCGACTTCGAACAATGCGATCTCCCCCACCTCCTTGCGTGCGACAAGTCGCAATGCCGCGTCCATCAGACCGCGACGGGTGCGCTCACGCTTCTTGTGCCCCCTGGTGAGAGGTTCTGGCGCAGCAGCTTCTAAAGGAGGTGTGGGGAAATCCATGATCAAGCTCGTAATTTAATCGGCTCGTTGATAGTAATGGAAACGCCGTCAGGAGTGGCGTCATCACTCATCAGCAGGCCCCGACAGTCTCGAAGGAGCTTGCTGGCCTCTGTGCCTGGGGCGTGGTGCATGATGATACGGTCAGGACGAACCGCGACCAGCGTTCCTTTCGCAGCCAGCGGCAGGATGTCATGGTTCATGTCTTCGATGAAGTCACAACGGCCGCCGGAGCGTTGACCGCGGGAACGGACCTCCAGGAAGTGACCGCCCATCTTTTCCCAGCAAACGATCTGATCAGTAGTGAGCAGTGACAACGGGTCGACACCGAATCCAACCAGGGTCAGGTTGTCTCCCAGTGCATCGTCGCTCAGCTTGATCTGCTTTTGCAGGGTGCGAATCCAGGCTTGGGGAAACAGGCTGCCACGTACCAGCTTGTCACCCCGACGATGTTGCACGAACAGGCCGTGCTTGAAGGTGTTCTTCGGTTTGATGTCCAACTGCTCGAAGTACCTTCTGGTCGCGGGAGTCAACGCCAGCATGCGCATCAAGCCGTGGATGAAGAACGCTGCGATCCTGTTCTTGGGCATGACCAGACGGCCCATCATTTTTGCCAGATTGATCATCGCCTGAGCATGCGGGCGACGCTCTACATCGTAGGTATCGAGTATCGCCGGCGCGGCGTGGCCACGAAGGACCCAAGCCAGCTTCCAGGCAAGGTTGGCGCCATCACGAAGGCCCGCTACGAGACCCTGCCCGACGAAGGGAGGGGTAATGTGCGCGGCGTCGCCAACGAGGAACGTACGTCCCTTGCTGAATCGGTTGCAGCAACGAGCGTGGAATCGATACACCGCCTTGCGCTCGATTTCCAGTTCCTGCGGATTGACCCATGGCGCAATGAGCCGGGCGATGCTTTCCGGGCTTTCCAGCTCCTCCCGGGATTCACCGGGTTGCAACATGAATTCCCAGCGTTCCCTTCCACCGGGGGCAGGCATGTGTGGCGTGGGCCGCTGCGGATTACAGATAAACTCAATGTGATCAATGGCTGACTGATGCCGGTTTTTCGCATCGACAATCAGCCAGTCCTCTGCATAGGTTTGTCCTTCGAACTCCTGGCCGATCAGCGCCCTGACCCTGGAACTGGCGCCATCCGCACCGATCAGGTACCGGGCGCGAACAGCATGCGAGTGCCCATCCTGATCCCGTACGGTGGCGACCACGCAATCGGCTTCCTCGACCAGACCCTCCAGTTCGAAACCACCCAGGCTGGTCACTGATTTCAGTCGGGAAACCTGGCCACGCATCGCTCGCTCGAGGTCGGGTTGATAGAAGGTCACAAGCTTGGGATGGCCGTCGATACACCCTTCTGTATTGGCTCGACCGAATTGCCCGAGGACCGGAGAGTGCATCTTCACTTCCGGGATAACGATCTTCTCGAAAGCGTCCTCCGACAATCCGGCGAGTTGCAGGATACGCAGGGCCTCGTTGTCCAGAGCAATGGCACGAGGCATCAGTACGATTTCATGGAGCTTGTCCAGCACCAGGGTCGTAACCCCGTAACGGCCGAGCAGCGCCGCGATTGTCGCACCTACCGGACCGTAACCGACGACCAGCACATCGACGGCGGAGGGAGGCAATTGGGAAACTTTTTTGTTGTTGTTCATCTCGAGCCCTTGTTGTGATTGAAGTCGTGAGGCGCGCAGGTCTCATCGTCAGGCATCACCAAGGTATGCAATATTGAGAGATATTTCAATATTGACGCTTTTGTCATTAAGCTTTCAATCATTGCCAATCCACAGGAAGAGGCATTCAGGAGCGCCAGGGACTTGCGAATCGAGTCCGTGAACGGAGCAATAACCAATGAGTAGCTATGCTTGATGTGTCGCCAGCCCCTGATAGCAACATCGTGAAAGGAGGTGTTTGAAATGCAACTCATCACGTTGAAAATCGATAAGCCGGAAGTGACGAACTTCATTTTGGGTCAGACGCACTTCATCAAGTCCGTCGAGGACATCCACGAAGCGCTGGTCAATGCCGTGCCCGGTATCCAGTTTGGCGTGGCCTTTTGTGAAGCCTCCGGCAAATGCCTGGTGCGGTGGTCTGGCACCGATGCCTCAATGATCGAGCTTGCGCAGAAGAATGCAAAAGCCATCGCCGCAGGCCATAGCTTCATCGTTTTCCTGGGCGACGGTTTCTATCCGCTGAACGTGTTGAACACCCTCAAAATGGTCCCGGAGGTATGCCGTATTTTTTGTGCAACGGCCAATCCAACCGAGGTGGTTCTCGCCGAGACGGAACAAGGGCGCGCCATCCTGGGCGTCGTGGATGGTTTGCGTGCCACTGACATTGAAGGCGATGAAGACATCCTGTGGCGCAAGAACCTGTTGCGGCAGATTGGCTACAAGCAGTGAGGCGGGTGCCGGGTCTCGACTGATTCGTCTCCGATGAACCGCCCTCCCACCGCGCCGGTCAAGCAGTCCCTCACATAAAACCAATAGGAATAATAAAATAATTATTAATTCCTTTGAAGAATATAAACAATCTCCTATAACTGTCCGAAACCGGACACCTCGCAAGTGTTCCCTGGCAAACAGCACTTCAACAAAAATTGCCCGACAGCAACACACCAACCAAAAAAATCAAATAAAACCCTTTAGTTTCATATAGATAAATATTGGTTCGGTTCTTGCTGAGTACTGCCACCGACTCTGTTTGTAGAGCGACAGCACAGGAATCAGACAATGACTGCCCCCTTGAACGTAATCGCAGTATCCGGCGGTGCCTACCGCCCTTCTCGTACCCAGGTTCTCAGCCAGGCCATTCTCGACGAGGTCGCAAACCGTCTGAATATCGTTGGCCGGGTCATCGAGCTTGCCGATCTCGCCCGCGCCGTGGGTGGCGCCCTCAGCCGCAAAGAGCTACCTGCCGAAGTCGAGGCACAGTTGCAGGCCATCGAAAACGCCGACCTGTTGATTGTCGCTTCGCCGGTTTATCGCGGTTCCTATCCGGGCCAGTTGAAGCACCTGTTTGACCTGATCGGCCAGGACGCCCTGATCGACACGCCGGTGCTGCTCGCCGCTACTGGCGGCAGCCCTCGTCACGCGCTGGTGATCGATCACCAGTTACGGCCGCTGTTCAGCTTCTTCCAGTCGCTGACCCTGCCGTTGGGCGTGTATGCAAGCGAATCCGACTTCAGCAATTACCGTATCAACTGCGACCTGCTCCAGGCCCGCATCGGCCTGGCCGTAGAACGCGCCCTGCCATTTTTCAGCAGCCACCAACGCTTGCGCCAGAGCGCCTGAGGAGCAGAACGATGAATGTTTTCTGGTTCCTCCCAACCCACGGCGACGGGCACTTCCTTGGCACCAGCCAGGGCGCTCGCCCGGTGACCCTCAACTACCTCAAGCAGATTGCCCAGGCGGCGGATGGCCTGGGCTATTACGGGGTGTTGATTCCGACCGGGCGCTCCTGCGAGGACTCGTGGGTCATTGCATCGGCCCTGGCCCCGCTGACCGAACGCCTGCGCTATCTGGTGGCGATTCGCCCGGGGATCATCTCGCCAACGGTGTCCGCACGCATGGCCGCCACCCTTGACCGGTTATCTGGCGGGCGCTTGCTGATCAATGTGGTGACCGGTGGTGACCCCGACGAAAACCGTGGCGATGGCATCCACCTCAGCCATGCCGAGCGTTATGAAGTCACCGACGAATTCCTGCAGATCTGGCGCCGGGTGCTGCAAGGTGAATCCGTGGATTTCCATGGCAAGCATTTCCAGGTGGAAAACGCCAAGGCGCTCTATCCACCCGTGCAGCGACCTTACCCCCCGCTCTACTTCGGTGGCTCTTCGGACGCGGCCCATGACCTGGCGGCCGAGCAGCTCGATGTTTATCTGACGTGGGGTGAGCCGCCGGCTGCGGTGGCCGAAAAGATCGCCGATGTCCGCGCCCGTGCAGCCAGGCATGGACGGACCGTGAAGTTCGGTATCCGTCTGCATGTCATCGTGCGCGAGAGCGCAGCCGAAGCCTGGCAGGCCGCCGACCGACTGATCGAGCACATATCCGACGAGACCATTAGCGCTGCGCAAAAGTCATTCGCACGCTTCGACTCCGAAGGCCAGCGTCGCATGGCCGCCCTGCATGACGGTCGCCGGGACAACCTGGAAATCGCCCCCAACCTGTGGGCTGGCGTCGGTCTGGTGCGCGGTGGCGCAGGCACGGCACTGGTCGGCGATCCACAACAGGTGGCCGCACGCATCAAGGAATACGCAGACCTTGGCATCGAAAGCTTCATCTTTTCCGGTTATCCGCACCTCGAAGAAGCCTATCGCTTTGCCGAACTGGTGTTCCCTTTGTTACCCGAACCCTATGCCAGCCTGGCAGGTCGGGGAGTGACCAATCTCACCGGGCCCTTCGGCGAAATGATCGCCAATGATGTCCTGCCACGGACACAGAACGCATGAACCTGTCACCCACCAGCCACCACAGAACCAACGAGGAATTGCGCGTGAGCCCCCAACCACAAACGACTGTACTGAGCCCCTTGCAGATCGCGCGCAAACTGGCCGCCACCTTCGCGCAAACCGCCGCCGAACGGGACGAGCACGGCGGTACGCCGAAGGCCGAGCGCGATGCCCTTCGCCACAGCGGCTTGCTGGCCCTGAGCATCCCCACCCGGTTCGGTGGCCTGGGTGCCGACTGGAGCGAGACACTCGGCGTAGTCCGTGAGTTTGCCAAGGTCGACAGCTCGATCGCCCACGTCTTCGGCTTCCAGCACCTGATGCTGGCAACCGTGCGCCTGTTCTCGCGGCCCGAACAATGGCAACCCTGGTTCGAACAGACCGCCCGCAACAACTGGTTTTGGGGCAATGCCCTCAACCCGCTCGACACCCGCACCGTGGTGAAATCGTTTGATGGATGGCGTGAGTTTTCCGGCAAGAAAAGTTTCTGCTCCGGTGCCAGCGACTCGGAAATGCTGATCGCTTCAGCGGTCGACGAAAACGCCGGCGGCAAGCTGCTGATCGCTGCCATTCCCAGTGGCCGGACCGGCATCACCCTGCATGGCGACTGGGACAACATGGGCCAGCGGCAGACGGACAGTGGCAGCGCCACCTTTGAACGCGTACGGGTGGAAGAGTCTGAGCTGCTGCTTGATCCAGGCCCCCTGAGTACGCCGTTTGCCTGTCTGCGCCCACTGATCGCCCAACTGCACTTTGCCCACATTTTCCTCGGCATCGCCGAAGGGGCGTTCGAGGAAGCACGTCATTACACCCTCAAGGAGGGACGCCCGTGGTTCACCTCCAAGGCCCGCCATGTCAGCGAGGATCCCTACATCCTGCGCCACTACGGCGAGTTCTGGGTCGGCCTGGAAAGCGTGCGTGTGCTGGTTGAGCGTGCCGCGGCACAACTCGACGAAGCCTGGCGCAAGGGACACGGCCTGGGCAGCGAAGAGCGTGCGCAACTGGCGCTTTCGATCGCCTGCGCCAAAGTGGCAGCGACCCGTACCGGCCTCGATCTGTGCACCCGTCTGTTTGAAGTCACCGGGGCCCGGGCGACTCATGCCTCACTGCGGTTCGACCGTTATTGGCGCAACCTGCGCACCCAGACGCTGCATGACCCGGTGGACTACAAGATTCACGAACTGGGTGACTGGGCGCTGAACCAGAACCGCCCTACCCCTACTTTTTACTCATGAGCGAGGGAGCCCATGCAACTGCTGACTCTGCCCCCATCCCCATCGTTGGCGACGTCGATCCGCGCCACCGCCCAGGTCTTCGAAGACCCCAAGTCGCAAGCCTTGCTCGCCCATTTGCAACAGGTTGCGCCGAGCGAGGCCAGCGTCCTGATCATTGGTGAAACCGGAACCGGGAAGGAGTTGGTCGCACGCCATATCCATAACCTCAGCCGGCGCAGCCAGGGTCCTTTTGTGGCCGTCAACTGCGGCGCCTTCTCCGAATCACTGGTCGAGGCCGAACTGTTCGGCCATGAGAAAGGCGCCTTTACCGGCGCCATCAGCGCCAAGCCGGGCTGGTTCGAAGAGGCCAACGGCGGCACCCTGTTCCTCGATGAGATTGGCGATCTGCCAATGCCTGTGCAGGTCAAGCTGCTGCGTGTGCTGCAGGAGCGTGAAGTGGTGCGACTGGGGTCGCGCAAGAGCATCGCGATCAACGTCCGGGTGTTGGCGGCGACCAATGTGCAGCTGGAGAAAGCGATCAACGCCGGACATTTCCGCGAGGACCTCTACTACCGCCTCAACGTGGTCAGCCTGCATCTGCATCCGCTGCGCGACCGCCCCGGCGACATTCTGCCCCTGACCCGACACTTCATTCGTACATACAGCGAACGCCTGGGGTATGGACAGATTGCCCTGAGTGCCGACGCCGAACGCAAGCTGGCGGACTATGGTTGGCCCGGCAACATTCGCGAACTGGAAAACGTCATCCACCACACCTTGCTGATCTGCCGCGACGGTCTCGTGCGGCAGGAGGATTTGCGCCTGTCGAACTTGCGTATCGAGCGCCAGGAGGAAAGAGTCAGCACCTCTGAAGAATCTGCCCAGGCGCTCCTGCAACGGGCGTTCAAGCGACTGTTCGAAGAACACCAGGGGGCGCTTTACGAGAAGGTCGAGGACAGCTTGCTGCGCGCCGCCTACCAGTTCTGCCATCACAACCAGGTGCATACCGCCAGCTTGCTCGGTCTCTCGCGCAACGTGACCCGGGCACGCCTGATTGCCATCGGTGAACTGGTGGTCAACAAACGTCGCACCACCGATCACGAGCCGGACAATCGGGTTATCCAGCTATCGATTTGATTGCCCGGCACTGCCGCCGCCGAAGGCCGACTCAGGCGCCGGCCTGCTCGACCCGATCGGCAATCTGTCGTGCCTGTTGCAGCAACACGTCCAACCCACCAACGGTGGCCTCCACGCGCACCCGCAGGCAACCCAGCGCGCGACCCTGGATGCGCTCGATACCGCCTTGCACCAAATGCGTCCGGCAGCCGAACAGCGCGGCGATGGCCGACAGCTCCGGCTCGTGGCCGCTGGCACCGGTGTAGTGCAGATCCAGCAGTATTTCGGCCGGCTCCTGTGCTGATGGCTCCGGCGCTGACGACACGTCATGATCAGCAGGCAGCAACGTGCCAAGCAAGGCGCGGGTGACGTGGTGTCGAGGGTCACCGAACACTTGCCAGACGTCGCCCTGCTCCACCACCCGGCCATGCTCCATGACCACCACACGGTCACACAGATCGCGGATCACCTCCATCTCGTGGGTGATCAGCACGATGGTCAGCCCCAGGCGCCGATTGATATCGCGCAGCAACGCCAGAATCGCCTGGGTACTCTCCGGATCGAGTGCCGAGGTTGCCTCGTCGCACAGCAGCAAATCGGGCTGCAACACCAGCGCACGGGCAATGCCGACCCGCTGTTTTTGCCCGCCGGAGAGTTGTGCCGGGTAAGCGTCACGCTTGTCCTCCAGACTCACCAGACGCAACAGTTCGTCAACTCTTCGCTCGCGCTCGGCGCGCCCGATGCCCGCCAGTCGCAGCGGCAGGCCAACGTTGTCGCCGACGGTCCTGGAGGCCATCAAGTTGAAATGCTGGAAAATCATCCCGGTGCGCTGGCGCAAACCGGCCAGGCGTGCGCGATCGAAGCCGACGATATCCTCGCCCTCGATCAATACCTGGCCGCTGCTCGGTTGTTCCAGACGGTTGAGTGAGCGCAGCAGCGAGGATTTTCCGGCGCCGCTGCGACCAATGATGCCGAACACTTCACCGCGGCGAATGTCCAGATTGATGTCGTGCAACGCTTGCACGCTCTGCTGCCCGACCCGGTAATGCTTGCCCAGCCCCACCAGGCGTATATGCACGGCAGCGGCCAGGGCCTGCGGATTGAAACTGACCATGAATGAAAGTCCTGCACAAACAAAAGTGACCACGCCCCCGACACCCGCGGGGCGTACGCTAAAACGCGTGCACCGGCACCTCACGGCACCGGTGGCACGCCGGCCACCGGTCAGAAGCCGGGAGCGATCTGGCCCTTGTAGCGAGTCAGGATGAAATCGCGCACTTGCGGCGAGTTCAGTGCCTTGGCCAGTTTCTGGATGCCGGGATCTTTGATGTTGTCCGGGCGGGCGACCAGGAACTCGACGTACAGGTCCTTGCCCTTCTCGACGATCAGCGCGCTGTTGGTGTCGATACCGGCCTCCAGTGCGTAGTTGGCAAATACGAAGGCCAGATCCACCTGGCTGACCGCACGGGCCAGCAACGCACCTTCCAGTTCACGTATCTTCAGCTTGTGCGGGTTTTCGGCGATATCGTGTTGCGTCGACAGGGTATTGCTCGGGTCCTTGAGCTTGATCAACCCCGCCTCGTGCAACAACACCAGTGCGCGCCCGGTATTCACCGGGTCGTTGGGGATGGCGACACTGGCGCCTTCCGGCAGATCGGCCAGTTTCTTGATCCGGGTCGAATAGGCACCGAAAGGCTCGATGTGCACACCCACTACCGGCACCAGATCGGTATGGCGGGTCTTGTTGAAGTCATCGAGGAACGGCCGGTACTGGTAGTAGTTGGCGTCCAGGTTTTTCTCGGCCAGTTGCAGGTTGGGCTGGATGAAGTCGCTGAAGACTTTGATATCCAGATCGACACCTTCTTTGGCGAGCGCCGGTTTGACGAATTCCAGAATCTCCGCGTGCGGAACCGGGGTGGCACCCACCACCAGCTTTTCGTTGGCGTGGGCGCTCAGGGATAAAACGGCAGCGAGGGCGGCCAGGGTCTTTTTCATGCTCATGACTCCAGAATGATCGAAAAGTGGCCGTCGTGAGGTGGACGTAAGGCCTGCAGCAGCGGTACCCGGCTGCTGCGTTCGGGTATGCAGGGCGCTCAGCGCCTTGTGTAATGTCGTACCAGGCGATCGCCGCTCATCTGCAACGCCTGCACCAGCAGGATCAGCAGCAGCACGGTGACCACCATCACATCGGTCTGGAAACGCTGGTAACCGAAACGAATCGCCAGGTCCCCAAGGCCACCACCGCCCACCACCCCGGCCATGGCGGTGTAATCCACCAGCACGATGGCGGTCACCGTGACTGCGGCGATCAGCCCGGTGCGGGCTTCAGGCAGCAGTGTGTACAGGATGATTTGCGGGGTACTCGCGCCCATTGATTGCACGGCTTCAACCAGACCGCGATCGACTTCGCGCAAGGCACTTTCCACGAGCCGGGCAAAGAACGGCGTACACCCGACCACCAGTGGCGGAATGGCGCCGCGTACGCCCAGCGAAGTTCCGGTGACCAGGGTGGTCACCGGGATCAGCACGATCAACAGGATGATGAATGGCATCGAGCGCAGCACGTTGGCCACCACCGACAACAGCCGGTAGAGCCGAGGCGACTCGAGCAACTGGCGCTGGCCCGTCAGGTACAACAGCACGCCGAGCGGCATCCCCAGCAACACCGTGCAGCCCAATGCCACGCCGAGCATGCTCGAGGTGTCCAGGCAAGCCTCGGCCACTTCGCTCCAGTTGACATGGGCGAACCACTCGTTCATCGCCGCTCTCCCGCTCGCAAGGCCGCTACCGGATGCGGCGCAGCCAGCCGATCGCCCTGACCGAAGAGCTTGTGACGCAGGGTGCCCTCCTCGTACTCATGTTTGAACAGCCCCCGTGCCTGCAACTCCGGCACCAGCAGATCGACCACTGCCTCAAAGGTCTCGGGTGCGACCACGCTGGCCAGGTTGAAGCCGTCAACACCGGTC
The DNA here is from genome assembly GCF_047304225.1 of Pseudomonas sp. Pseusp3. Classification (NCBI taxonomy): domain Bacteria; kingdom Pseudomonadati; phylum Pseudomonadota; class Gammaproteobacteria; order Pseudomonadales; family Pseudomonadaceae; genus Pseudomonas; species Pseudomonas sp. Pseusp3. The sequence continues at coordinate 72,436 of NZ_JBGLYV010000008.1, forward strand.
TCCTCGACCCACTCCTGTAGCTGATCCGCCACCGTCTGCGCCGAGCCCACCAGGATCGGGCCGTCACCACCGATCGCGCAGTAGTCGGCAATTTCCGCGGTGGTCCAGGTTCGATTCGGGTCGGCGCGGGTGAACGCCTCGACGGCCGACTGGATGGCATCGCTGGGCACTTCACGCAGCACCTGGTCCCGCGTGTATTCGCCGAAATCGATCCCGGTCCACCCCGACATCAAGGCCAGGGCACCGCTCGCACTGGCGTACTCGCGGTACTCGCGCAAGCGCTCCAGGGCCTCGGCGTCCGTCGCGGCGACGATGACCGTGAGCTGCTCGAAAACCAGCACCTGATCGGCCTTGCGACCGGCCGCCTGAACCGCGGCGCGCAGCTGCGCGACCTGTTGTTTGAGCACCACCTTGCTCGGCGCGGCGACAAACACGCACTCGGCATTCGCCGCTGCGAACACCCGACCACGGCTCGACGCGCCGGCCTGGTAGATCACCGGAGTGCGCTGTGGCGATGGTTCGCTGAGGTGGAAGCCGGGCACGGTAAAGAACTCGCCCTGATGATCGATGCCGTGCACCTTGCGCGGATCGGCGTAAACTCCGCTGGCGCGGTCGGCCTGCACCGCGCCCTCCTCCCAGCTGGCTTCCCAGAGCTTGTAGCAAACCTGCAGGTACTCCTCGGCCAGCGCATAGCGCTGATCGTGGGACAATTGCCGCTCCTGGCCCATGTTTCGCGCGCCACTGCTCAGGTAGGAGGTGACGATGTTCCAGCCTGCACGTCCCGACGTCAGGTGATCGAGGGTCGACATGCGCCTGGCGAACGGAAACGGATGCTCGAACGACACCGACGCCGTGACACCAAAGCCCAGATGGCGAGTGGCTGCGGCCATTGCCGGCACCAGCTGCAACGGATCGTTGACCGGCACTTGCGCCGCACTGCGCAGCGCCTCGTCGGCACTCCCCTGGTAGACGTCATAGACGCCGAGCACATCGGCGATGAACAGGCCGTCGATCTTGCCGCGCTCCAGGGTTTTCGCCAGTTCGATCCAGTAATGGATGTCGGTGTAGCGCGTGGACTGATCACGCGGGTGCCGCCACTGGCCGGGCGACAAATGCCCTACGGTGTTCATGCTGAAGGCGTTGAGACGAATTTGCTTGGGCATCTGCGCGACCTCAAGACCAGTCATGGCGAGGAGGCTTGATGCCGTTGAGCAGCCAGTTGCCAATCACGTGGTACTTCCAGCGCACCGGGTCGTGCAGGGTATGAACCCGCGCGTTACGCCAATGGCGATCGAGGTTGTGCTTGCGCAGCGTCGACCGGGTGCCACCCAGTTCGAACAGCTTGTTGCTGGCCTCGATGGCGATTTCGGTGGTCAACACCTTCGCCCTGGCCACCGCCAGCGATGCCTGCGCGACTGACTGCTCATCGGGCGCCGACCGGGCCTGGTCGAGCACAAGGCCCGCACGCTCCAGCAACGCCTCGGCAGCTTCCAGACGGATATCCAGTGCGCCGACCTGAATGATGGTCAACGGATCTTCACTGGCCTTTTCCACCCCGGCATCGATCCATGGCCGCGCCTGCTCACGCACAAAGCCGATGGTGTCGTGCAGTGCCGCACGGGCAATGCCCGCATCAATGGCCGCCGTGGTGATCTGCGCAAAGGGCCCGGCCAGGGTCGGGCGTTCATAGGAGCGGTAAGTCGGGAACAGGTTGAAGGCCGGCACCCACAGCCCCTCGACCAGCACGGTGCCGCTGGAGGTGGTGCGCTGACCGATGCTGTCCCAGTCGTCCACTACGTTCAAACCCTCGGCATGGCGCGGTACGAAGGCCAGTTGTGCACGGTCTTCGCTGTCCAGGGCCAATACACCCAACCAATGGGCATAGAGCGACCCGGTGCAGTAACCCTTGCGCCCATCGATGCGATAACCCTCGCCCTCTGCGACCAGCCGGGTACGGATGTCCTGCACGTTCTTGCCACCGGTTTCCGACAGCGCGTTGGCGAAGCGATTACCCGCAAGTGCCAGGTCGAAGAAGAACCGCTTCTGATCGTGACTGCCCTGCAAACGGATGTCTTCCAGCAGGCAGTAATGGTTCTGCGGTATCTGGCCAAGGGATGGGTCGGCCGCCGAGACAATCGCGATGACCCGGGCCAGGGTCGCATAAGACACCTGCGCGCCACCGTACTCCCGAGGCACCGTAATGCCCCACAGTCCACTGCTGGAAAAAGCATCGACCACCTCGGCCGGCACCTGTCGCGTCAGATCGCGCTCGGAGGCGCCAGCCTGCAACAGCGCAGCGATTTCATGGGCAATGCGAATGGCTTCGGCATCATCACGGATCACATGGGCCGAAGGTGGATTGATCGGGTATGCGGCTGAAACTGACATGGATTCCTCACTCTATCGGTGGCTCCGCCAACGGCCGCACAGTCCTGCAAATGACTGTCGGTACGGAGCCTTACCCGGATGGAGCACGATCCATGCCATGACATTTAATCGTTAAATATCAATATCTTATAAAAAACAGCGGAAACCGGAATAGCCAGCCAGACACTTGCTGTTGAAGCACTGTTGAGTATCCAACAGTGGCTGGCCATTCCCGGCTACGCCAATTCAGCGGGAAAACAGCGCGAACGGTTGCGCCAATGCGGCCTCGTCTTGAAACTCAGGCCGGCTTGAAACAGTACGCAGCCAGTTTGTTCCCATCGAGATCCCGCGCGTAAGCCGCATAGGCGTCAGGTGCCCAGCCTCGCGGACCCGGTGCACCTTCGTCGGTGCCGCCACTGGCCAGCGCCGCGGCGTGGAAAGCGTCAATGGCGGCACGATTCGGCGCCTCGAAGCTGATGGTGACACCGTTACCCACGCTGGCCGGGGCGCCGTTCGCCGGCTTCAGAACGAAGAAGGACGGGGCGCTCTCACCCCAGATCGATCCATTCTCGTCCAGATCAGCGATGCGTTTTTGGCCCAGGGTACCCAGGACATTGTCATAGAAGCTGCGCGCTTTTTGCAGGTCGTTGGTACCGACGGTCACATGAGTGAAAATGGTCATCTTTGTGCTCTCTTTAGTGTAGATACGGTGGGTTGATGTTGCAGGTTTTCGCGCCTTTGACTCGCCCTGACGGGCTTCGCCAATCTGTTGAGTCAGCGATCGAAATGGATAACGGTGCGGATGCTTTCGCCTTGGTGCATCAGGTCGAAGGCTTTGTTGATCTCCTCGAGCCCCATGGTGTGGGTAATGAAACTATCCAGAGGAATCTCGCCCTTTTGCGCGTTCTCGACATAGCTGGGTAGCTCGCTACGTCCTTTCACACCGCCAAATGCCGAGCCGCGCCAGACGCGCCCGGTCACCAGCTGGAAAGGACGGGTACTGATTTCCTGTCCTGCGCCGGCGACGCCAATGATCACCGACTCGCCCCAGCCCTTGTGGCAGCACTCCAGGGCGGCGCGCATCAGATGGACGTTGCCAATGCATTCGAAGGAGTAGTCCACACCGCCCTCGGTCATCTCGATGATCACGTCCTGGATCGGCCTGTCATGATCCTTGGGATTGATGAAATCGGTAGCCCCCAGTTGCCTGGCAATGTCGAACTTGGCCGGGTTGATGTCGATCGCGATGATCCGGCCGGCCTTGGCCATGGTCGCACCGATAATGGCTGCCAGGCCGATGCCTCCCAGACCGAAGATTGCCACGCTGGCTCCCTCCTCCACCTTGGCCGTATTGATCACCGCGCCAATGCCGGTGGTCACACCACAACCGAGCAGGCAGACCTTCTCCAGTGGCGCATCCTTGGGGATTTTGGCCAGGGAAATTTCGGGAAGCACGGTGTATTCGGAGAAAGTCGACGTGCCCATGTAGTGGAAGATTGGGCGCCCCTCATAAGAGAACCGACTGGTGCCATCGGGCATCAAGCCTTTGCCTTGAGTGGCACGGATCTTCTGACAAAGATTGGTCTTGCCGGATGTGCAGAATTTGCACTCGCCACATTCCGGGGTGTAGAGCGGGATCACATGGTCGCCCACCGCCAGTGAAGTGACCCCCTCGCCAACCGCTTCGACGATACCGCCGCCTTCGTGGCCAAGAATGACGGGGAAGATCCCTTCGGGATCGGCGCCAGACAACGTAAACGCATCGGTATGGCAGACGCCGGTTGCGATGATCCGCACCAGCACTTCCCCGGCCTGCGGGGGTGCCACATCGACTTCGACGATTTGCAGAGGCTGGTTCGCCGCGAAGGCGACGGCCGCTCGTGATTTGATCATGTTCATGATTCCCGGACGCAAAGAGACGCCGTTCCTGTGTAGAAACAGTCAAGAGATGGTGTTCAGAGGGGCGTAACAGAGGGCGGGCGTCCTTGCCCTTGAGGCCGATTAGAGCGATGCCTCGATCTTTTTTGCTGCGGCTTCGTCGACCCAGGCATGCCAGATTTCCGGGTGTTCCTTGAGGAACATTCTGGCCAGCTTCGGCGATTCGATGCGTTCCCGGGTCATCCTCGCCAGATTCTGATTCAACAAGTCGATGGGAATGTTGACCTTCTCCAGTACCGAGACCAGTTCAGGAGCCTGTTCATGAAAAGCCTTGGAGAGTCCAACCATGGTGATGACGTCTTTGTTGGCGCCGGTCTTTTCCTCCAGCCTTATCGCATCGATCTGCCCCATCAACGGCGTCGGTGACCAGTAGTAGAACAGTACCGGTTCACCGCGCTTATAGCTGGACAAGACAGCCGCATCCAATGCGGCACCAGTGCCTGGACGGAAATTCGTGAACGTGGTTTCAAGGCCATACTCTTTCAACATCTCGGTATTGTCCTGCTCACAGATCCAACCCGCAGGACAGTTGTAGAAACGGCCTTTGGACGGTTCCTCCGCATCGTGAAAAACACTCGCGTACTTGCTCAGGTCAGCGACTCTCCTGAGGTCGGGCGCCTGCGCTGGCCGGTTACGTTTAGCGTCCCCTTCAACGACGTAACGCGGCACATACCAGCCCTGAGTCGCACCGATGATCGGAGCGCCAACCCCGACAACCTTTCCGGCCGCCGCCGCCTTTTTCCAGACTTCGCTGCGCTCCATCCACTCTTCGCCAAACACCTGAATGTCATTGCCGGCCAGTGCGGTTTCAAGAATGATGGTGTTACCCACCAACTGATCCGTTGCACAACCATAACCATCCTTGAGCACGATCATCATGATGTCGGTCAGGAGCATCCCGCTCTCCCAGTTCAGCCCGGCAAATTTCACCGACTTGCCCGATTCACACCACCCTGATGCCTGGCTTGAAGCACTACCGACAAGCAAGCCAAGGGTGAGCAAAGAGGCCAACAAACTCTTCCTGTTTTTCATGATCAGACGCTCCGAATCATTATTATTGGGGGCAGCGAACTGTTGTGTGCGACACAGGAACAAACGAGTCCATCAGATTCAGTATGGACAAGTGCGTGCGCAAACACGTGAGGCGAAGGCGTGAATCAATTGCTTTTATGGTTATTTGGCGAAGCTCAAGCCAATGGATCTACAGACGTACGCCCGTAGAACAACTGGCGCGCATAGGCACTGAACTCGACATCGGGCTGGTCCACGTACGCAAACACCGCGTTGAGCCTCAGCCTGTCCCCTTCCACCGGCGTAACCCGGTGCAATGAATAGCGGCCGCGGAACAATGTCAGGGTGCCAGGCACTTGAGGCAGGACCTCTACCTGCTGTGTTTGCGAGTCATCGAGGAATTGCCTGACCGCGTCATAGCAATCGTCGCTTTCATTGCGCAGCATCCGCACATACTCGAAATCCCCACCGGCGCTTGCAGCCTGAAGGGACAGCGTGACGCTGAAGTCGGAACGATCAAAGTGCCACCCCAACTCCTGCCCTGCCGTGAAGCCCTGCAAGTTAAGGGCGGCCAATGGATCGGCATGACGATAGAGCGTGTCCAGAGCCAAAACATCTTTGATGAAAGCAAGGACTTCGTCCGACCCATAGATCTGCCGGATCAAATGGTCGGCAGGAATATCGGCATAGGCAACCGTGTCTTTTGCCGTGTTCATCAAGCGTCGTAGCGGATGTTGCGGATCAACGCTTTCATCCTGGGGTTTGAAATAAACCGTGTGGTTTTCCCGAAAATGAAACATGCGCGAGTGCAGTGCAAGTGTCTGCTGCGCCATCGCGACAACCGATGGATCGCGCACAAAACCCGGAAAGATCGCAACGCCCTCTTGTCCCAGCAACGACTGACTGTGAGTGACCAGTGCGAGATAAGCGGGGCTGGTGCGATTGGTGATTGGGTAACGCTCGAGATCGACGAGATCGCCCAGGGTTAGCGCAGGTGTGAAAGGCAGGGTAGTCATTGTTGTTGGTCTCCGTTGGCTCTGCTGGATTCAGATTGCATCGGCACCAAAAACAAGTCACGCTCATAATTTTACGCAATTTTGTGAATTATTTTCAGGTCGTATTCCCATGAGACTGACGCTGGATCACTTGGTGATGTTGCAAACCCTGTCGGAAGTCGATTCGATAACCGCGGTGGCCGAACGTTTATGGCTGACACCTTCAGCCGTCAGTCACCGCATACGCGAAGCGGAGCGGCGGCTAGGTGTGAGCCTGACGGAAAGATCGGGAGGAAAGCTCAGGCTCAGCCCTGCCGGCGTGCGCCTGGAACGGGCCGCCAAAGACATCATCGCCATACTCAATGAGGCTGAGTCCGAGGCCCGGTCCATGGCCGGTGGCGTCACAGCGTTTGTCCGTATGGGTGTCACCTCCTACGGCCCGTTTCGCTGGATTCCAAAGTTCATCAAGCACTACTCAAGTCTTCGACCAGATATCGAAATCACACTGGTGACCGTGCCCCGTAACGACGTTTACGCGAGCCTGATGCAAGGCAGACTGGATGTGTCCATTATCGATGACGGCATGGTGCCTAGCGGTGTCGCCAGGTTGCCGCTTTTTCGGGACGACCTGATTGCAATCATGGCAACCGATCACCCCCTTGCGGGAAGGAAAAATATCTACGCGCAAGACTTCAAGACTTACAACCTGGTGACGTATTCGACCGATCGCGCCAGTGGCTGGGAGTACGACCGTTTCTTCGCCCCCGCCAGCATCTTGCCGCGCCGCATGATCACGGTGGAGTTGATCGAAGCCATCGTCGAACTGGTCCGTTCGGGATACGGAATCAGCATATTACAACGGGATTTGGTAACCCCCAGCCTGGAGCGTGGGGAGCTTGCGTGGGCCGCCCTGAATGACGGCCTGGATATCGCCTGGAACGCAATCGTTCGCCCCTCGGAACGGGAAGATAGTGAGGTCAGTAAAATGGTTACAGAGCTTGATACCTGGATTAAATATGCAGGAAATACCGGGCATGGCTAATCCCGGGTTAGCGCGTGAAAATCGTTTCTTTGGGTCAATTACAGTCTTTCGCATCAGGTAGCTACCGACCAGAAGCGCTCGTCCACCCACTGCCCCCTTGAACACAACGCTCAACTGCCCTGGTTGCCTGGCCATAGCGTCCGCGGAATACATACGGTCCCATCCAGTAGCAATCGGGCTGTTCTCATCAGACCGCAACTCATCAGACGATCATGCCCAGGACGCAATTCTACGGTGAACTCTCCCGAGGGGTGTTCAACCGAGAGTTGCTTGACGTCACCCTCAACGACACACGCCACACCCGCCGCCACACTGCCCTCGACCAGGCAGGCAACCGCCACACTGACCGCACCGAACACGCCGATGCTGGTATGGCATCGGTGCGGAATGAAGGTGCGGGTGCTGAGTGCCCCACCCGCTTGTGCTGGCGCAATCAGGCACATCTTGGGCACATTGCGCTGGCTCACGTCCCCCAGATCCATGCGTGGACCGGCCTGCAATCGGATCGATTCAAGTCGGGCCTTCAACCCGGTGTCGGCATCCAGTTGCTCAGGGTGCTCGTAGCCACTGAGCCCGAGGTCTTCGGCGCGGATAACAATGACCGGCATGCCATTGTCGACACAGGTGACCTCGACACCATCGAACACATCGACAGCGTTACCGGTGGGTAGCAATGCGCCGCAACTGGAGCCGGCGATGTCCTTGAACTCAACGACCAGCGGCGCACCGCTGCCGGGCACACCGTCAATACGTGCTTCGCCAGAATAGCTGACGGTACCCTCCGGCGTCGGTATATGAGCAATCGCGATCTGCCCGGTGTTTTCCATGAAAATGCGCACCGGGGTCACATCACCCGCCGCGGGCACCAGTCCGCGCTCAATGGCAAACGGCCCGACACCGGCGAGAATGTTGCCGCAGTTCTGGCCGTAATCGACACGCGGTTCATCGACCAGTACCTGGGCGAAAAGGAAGTCGACGTCGGCTTCGGCGCGCGCGGAAGGTTTGATGATCGCCACCTTACTGGTGAGTGAGTCGCCGCCACCAATGCCATCGATTTGTCGCGCATCCGGCGAGCCCATGACCGCCAGCAGTACGCGATCTCGAAGCGCTTGCTCATCGGGCAAGTCGCGGGCCAGGAAGTAAACGCCTTTCGACGTCCCGCCACGCATCAACAGGCAAGGAATACGTGTCTGGCCCATGCTCAATCTCCGAGTTCGTCAAGGCTGTCGACATAGCGCAAGCCCTTTTCCGCGAGCCGCTGGCGCATGTTGTATATGTCCAGCCCCAATTCGCCCTTGGCCAGACGCAACGCCTTCTGCTCTTCGAGGTCGGCGCGCGCACGACTGGCTTCGACAACCTGCGCAACTTCGCCGCGACGCACGATGACCACACCATCGTCATCGGCTACCACCACGTCGCCGGGGTTGACCAACTGACCGCCGCACACCAGCGGCAGGTTGACCGAACCAAGGGTCTCCTTGATCGTGCCCTGGGCGCTGATGGCGCGGGACCAGACCGGGAAGCCCATCTCGCGCAGGGTGTGGGTATCACGCACGCCGGCATCGATCACCAGGGCGCGCACGCCGTGGGCCTTGAGCGAAGTGGCGAGCAGGTCGCCGAAGTAACCGTCGGTGCACGGAGAACTGGGAGCAACCACCAGAATATCGCCGGGCCGGCACTGCTCCACCGCCACATGGAACATCCAGTTATCGCCCGGGGCAACCAGCACCGTCACCGCCGAGCCGCTGATGGCCGCCCCTCGTTGAATCGGTGTGATCGAAGACGTCAGCAGGCCTTTTCGCCCCTGCGACTCGTGGATGGTCGCGACACCGAAGCGCCCCAGCTCATCGACCAAAACCTGCTCGGCCCTGGCGATGTTACACACGACGACACCGGTTTTTCCGATCAGCTCGCTCATGCCAGATTCTCCGTCACGCGCGGGAAGATGCTCTGGTAACCCTCGCCATAAACGATGTCACGGCTGGAGGTGATGCCGACGTTGCGCTTGGCCTGCACACCTCGTTGCAGGGCGACACGAGTGTAGTACTCCCACAGGTGTTCCTGACCGGCCATGCACTGGATGGCGGCGTACTTTTTGTCCCAGACCGAGGTGATGTCCAGCAACACATCGGGGCGCCATTCGCATTGCTCGGGCTGGTGCGGCTCGAAGCTGTAGACCGGTGGTGCACCGACGATTTTCTCACCCGGCTTGTAGCCTTCGGCCTGGGCGACGATACGTGCCTCTTGCGTCAGGTTCATGGCCAACGGGTGATCGTAGTTGTACGGGTCTTTCAGCGAGTGGCTGAGGACGAACTCGGGCTGGACGCGACGAAACACGTCCGCCAGGCGAAACAGCGTTTCCTTGTCGGCACGCATCGGGTAATCGCCGATGTCGAAGAACTCGACACTGGCACCGAGGATATCCGCTGCGGCCTGAGCCTCCTGGCGCCGGGCGGTTTTGACTTTCTCTTCGCTCATCTCACCCTTGCGCCACAGCTTGGCGGACTCACCGCGCTCACCGAAGGACAGGCAGACGATGTGCACGGCATAACCCTGTTGTGCATGCAGCGCGATGGCACCGCCGGCGCGCCAGACGAAATCGGCAGAGTGGGCGCTGACGACCAGCGCGTTTTTCGGTGAATCGACCATTGCGGATACTCCTCCTGCGTTTCGAACGAGCATCGCACCGCGACCTGCTCCAGGAGTAATGCGTTGAAGTGTTGGAGGTATGCGTTTTTTTTATTGCTACTCAATCAGGGCGGCGGCATAGTCCAGCTCGAAATGACTATTTGAAGAGTCCGCGCCCCATGGAATCCACCGAACTGCCCAGCCTGATGCACGTACGCGCCTTTGTCCGGGTGGCTGATCACGGGAGTGTTTCCAAAGCCTCTGTGGCGCTATTCCGTGCTCAGTCAGTCGTGACCCGGTCGATCTCCGAGCTGGAGAGCCGTCTCGATGTGCCTTTGTTCGAACGCCACGCCAACGGTATGCGTTTGACCGCTTTCGGCGAGCGCTTGCTGCCTCGGGCGCGTCGCGTGCTGGCCGAGCTGGACAGTGTGCCGCGAATGCTGGATGGCGCGGACAAACGAGCGGTCGAGCCGCTGTACCTGTTCCAGGCCCGGCGCCTGCAAGTGTTCGTCAAACTCTGCGAAACCCGGCATATGCAGACCGTCGCCAGCCTGCTCGGCCTGAGCCAGCCGGCGATCAGTTCGACCATCAAGGTCATGGAAAACGGCTGCGGCCAAGCGCTGTTCGAGCGCACGCCTCGCGGATTGCAGCCAACCCGCGCCAGCCAGGAAATCCTCTTTCCGATCCGCCGGGCGCTGAACGAATTGCGCCATATCGAGACCGATATCACCGCTCTGCGCGGCGTCTTGCAAGGCGTGGTGCATATCGGTGCCCTGCCCTTGGGTCGCACCCGTATATTGCCCGAGGCCATTGTGTGCATGATGGCCGATCATCCACAGATCCGGGTGATCACCAACGAAAGTCCGTTTGATTTGCTGGCGACCGATCTACGCGCTGGCGATGTTGATTTCATTTTCGGCGCCCTGCGCCCGGAAGCCTATGCCAGTGACCTTACCGGCGAGGCGCTGCTCACGGAAGACATGGTGGTATTGGCACGGCGTGATCATCCGCTCTATTCAAAAACGACCTTGCACGATGAACTCGGCGCGGCCCAGTGGGTGCTGCCACGTGCCGGCTCGCCAGCCCGGCGGATGCTCGATGAGTGCTTCACCCGATTCGGCATTGCGCCGCCCCAGCCGGTAGTGGAAAGCGGCGACATGGCAATCATTCGCGGGCTGTTGCTGCGCTCGGACATGCTCGCGGCAGTGTCCGCCCACCAACTGGAACAGGAGATTGCTTCGGGCGAGTTGTGCATCCTGCCGCTGGAGTTGAAACAGACCACCCGGGCCATCGGACTGACTTATCGCAGTGGTTGTCTGCACTCGCCCGTGGCGCAAGCCCTGATGGATGTGATTCGCCGGGTGATCCGCGAACAGCAAAATCTGCTTTGTGACTGACGCACAGCCATCGCGAGCAGGCTCGCTCCTACAATGGTTATTCGTCGTACACCGGGCCTGAGTACAACGCCAATCCACTGCTCGCGAAAAACGTCCGGACAACGCGTTCATTCAGACAGCACGCGTTATCGTTGATGTCCATCGCGAGCAGGCTCGCTCCTACATTGGTTGTTGTTCGTGCGCAGCGTTTGAATACAACGCCAATCCCCTGTAGGAGCGAGCCTGCTCGCGAAAAACGTCCGGAAAACACGTTCATTCAGACTGCACGCGTTATCGTTGATGTCCATCGCGAGCGAGCTCGCTCCTACAGCAGGCTGAAGGGATAGCTGACGATCAGGCGGTTTTCGTCGAACTCGTTGCTGCTGTAGTCGCGGCGAATACTGGAGTTGCGCAGGCGCAGGCTGAGGCTTTTGAAGGTGCCGCTCTGTACCGTGTAGCCCAGTTCGGACTCACGCCCCCATTCCTTGCCATCGGTGACGCTGCCCGTGTGCACATTGTCGCCGCTGATGTAGCGGTTCATCAAGGTCAGGCCGGGAATGCCCAGCGCGACGAAATTGTAGTCATGGCGCAGTTGCCAGGATTTCTCCCGGGCGTTGTCGTAGCTGCTGTTGTAGCTGTCGTTGGCCAGTGTTCCGCCGCTGGTGCCGTTGACCCGCATCCACGCATCATCACCGCTAAGTTTCTGCAGGCCGACGTAGAAGGTGTTGCCGCCATAGCGCGCAGAGAGAAGTACCGAGAGGGTACGGTTGTCCAGATCGCCGGCCCGCGCACTGCCATCCTCGCGCCCCCAGAAGTAACCGAGGTTCGCGCCCAACGTCCAGGCACCGAGTGGCTGGCTGTGGACCAGCTGCAAGTATTGCTGCTGATAGATATCCTTGAGCTCGGCATTCCACAGGCCGATCAAGGTACGCTTGTCGTTGAAGCTGTATTCACCGCCGACGAAGTTGAAGCGATCGGACGTGAACGCGGTTTTACCCTGCATGAACATGTCTTCCATGCTCGAGTCGTTGCGCGGGCTGTTCTGCCGAAACTGGCCGCCATACAGGGTCAAGCCATCGATATCCTGCGAGGTGACCTGGCCGCCGCGAAAGGTTTGCGGCAACGAGCGGCCGTCATCGGACCGCAAGATCGGCAGCACCGGCATCCACTCGCCGACCTTCAGTTCGGTTTTCCCCACTTTCATTTTTCCGGCGACCGCCAGACGGCCAAAGTCATCGGCAGGACGCCCATCGCTATCGAGTGGCAACAGCTGCGTACCCCCCGTGCCCTGCCCGCCATCAAGCTTGACCGAATAGAGCCCCAACACATCCACGCCAAATCCCACCGTGCCTTGGGTGAAACCGGAACGAGCATCGAGGATGAAGTTCTGCGTCCACTCTTCGGCTTTCCCTTGCGGGTACGCCGGGTTGGTGAAGTTGCGGTTGATGTAGAAGTTACGCAGGTTCAGATTGGCGCTGGCGTCTTCGATAAAACCTGAAGCCTGTCCTTCCAGAGGTAACACGCAAGCAACTGCCAGCGAGCAAACGACTCGATGATTAACGGTGATTTTCATTGTTATTGTTTTCCGGTTTTTGGGTAAAGGAATGCCCTGCGCCCTTATTTGCCGGGCACGGTGAGATCAAGCGAAAAATGGGTGATGGCGACCCGGGCAGGGTCGCCGAGAACTGACGGGGCCGTCGCCCCTGATGATCAGCGCGGTGCTTTACCCGCCACCGAGTAGAGCACCTGCTGGTTCCGGGTTTTCATGAACTCGTCCAGGCTCTGCCCACGCATCGCCGCGTAGACCTGCAAGTTGGGAATGCCGAGTACCGCAGCAAGCTTTTCCAATACGAAGAAGATCGCCCCGTACTGGATCAATCCGCGCCAGTCACGGCGCCGCAGCAGTTCGCGTTCCTCTTCGCTCAAGCGGCCTTCCTCGAACAGCGCCTCCGGGGCATCGAGAAAGCGTTGACGCCATTGCGGCTCGATCATGCGATGCAGGAATTTGTTCAGGCGATAACCCTTGGCACTGCGCTCCAGGGTGAACGGATAGGTCCCTTCAAGTTTCTCGATACCGACCAACTGGTGTTGCATATGCTGCAAATGGCGTGTGTTCACATCAGCCGGAACCGGCCGATCCTGGTTCTCCAGCAACAGTGTCGCGATGCCGGTCATGGACGGCAGGTAATAGTCCTGATGCAGGTTTTTCACCGTGGCCGACAAGGCGCCACGCATGATCAACCAGGTGATCACCTCCGAACCCTCCATGCCCCCGAGGGTGGCGTACTCGGCATGGGTCATCTCGGTCAGCCGTACCGGGTCGTTGACCAGCAGATCAATGAACTGCTCGTCCCACTGCGAATTATTGAAACCGCAACGCTCGCCATGCACCTGATGAGACACGCCACCGGTGGCGACAATGGCCACTTTCAGGTCTTCGGGATAGCTTTCAATGGCCCGGCGCAAGGCCAGGCCCAGCTTGTAGCAGCGCAAGGCGCTGGGGATCGGGAACTGCAACACGCCGACCTGCAGCGGCACGATTTCCACCGGCCATTCAGGTTCGCAAGGCAGCAGCGCCGACATCGGCGAGAAGAAACCGTGGTCCAGCGGCTTGTCGCGGAAGAAGCTCATGTCGAACTCGTCAGCCATCAGGCTTTGGCCAATATGCCGCGACAGCGCCGCATGCCCGCCGACCGCTGGCAGCGAGCGGGGGTTACCGCCCTCGTCCGCCACCTCGTAACGCTCATCGACCCCGAGGGAGAACGCACCATAGTGATCGAAGAAAAACGACGTCACGTGGTCGTTGAAGATGTAGAACAACACATCCGGTTGTTGCTCCTTCAACCACAGCTTGATCGGTTCGAAGCCTTCGAAGATCGGCGCCCAGGCGGCCTCATTCTGTTTGTCGTGATCGACGGCAAAGCCGATGGTGGGTGTATGGGATACAGCGAGGCCACCGATGATGCGTGCCATGATGAGTTCCTTTTTGCGAAGAAGATTATTGCGTCAGCAAGGCCTGGTTGGCCTGGCGCCGCGCATGACCGTTGGCCAGGATCGCCAGTGCGGCGATGAAGGCCGGCACGCTCAACAGGGCGAACAGCAACGGCAGGCCCAACCCGAGACTGAGCACCGCACCACCGATGAGAGAACCAAAGATAGCGCCGAAGCGACCGATGCCCAGCATCCAGCTCACGCCTGTGGCGCGGAAATCGGTCGGGTAGTAACCGGGAGCAAAAGCGTTGAGTCCGGTCTGCGCGCCGCTCATGCAAAAACCTGCCGCGACTACACCGAACGCCAACAGACTCGATTCCAGACTGAACGCCCCCAACAGCAGGATAAACACGCCGCCCAAGGCATAGGACGTGGCGATGACCCTGTTCGGATTGCGCCGGTCCATGGCCCAACCTACCGCAATCGCGCCGACCGTACCGCCAATCTGGAACAGGCCGGTGATGGTCGCCGCCCGCTCGATGGACAGGCCACCTTCGCGCAACAGGGTCGGCATCCAGCCCATGGTCAGGTAGATCACCAGCAGGCCCATGAAGTAGGTCATCCACAGTGCGACAGTGCCGAACCGAAAGCCCTCGGTGAACAGCATGCGCACCGGCGCTTTATGCTGTGCCTGAGGCTCGGTCATGGTGAATTTCGTGGTGGCCGAAAAGGTGCCACCCAACTTGTTCAGCACTTTGGCGATCTGTGCAGCAGGTGCATTGCGGGCCGCCAGGAAACGTGCGGATTCCGGCAACAGCAACCAGAGGAAAGGCAGCAACACCAGTGGCAGGATGCCGCCGACCAGCAACACCGATTGCCAGCCGTGCAATGGAATCAACCAGGCGGCGACCAAACCGCCCATTCCCGAGCCCATGTTGAAACCGGTGAACATGATGGTGATGAACAGCGAGCGGTTGCGCTCTGGCAGGTATTCGGCAAGCAGCGTGGTGGTGTTCGGCATCGCGGCGCCCAGGGCCACGCCGGTCAACAGCCGCAAGGCCGCAAGTTCGTAGGGGTTGCGGGCGAATGCACAGGCAAGACTCAGCACGCTGAATCCGGTCACCGCAAACAGCAGCACCTTCTTGCGTCCCAAGCGATCAGCGTAAGGGCCGGCCGTCAACGCACCAATGGCGAGCCCGACCATGCCCGCGCTCATGACCGGGCCGAATGCGGCTTTTGACAACCCCCATTCCTGAATCAGTGAAGGCGCGATAAACCCCATGACCGCCACATCGAGGCCATCGAATAGAACAATGAAGAAACACAGGCTCATGATGAGCCACTGGTACCTGGCAACCGGACGGTTATCGATCCACGCTTTGATGTCGACCGTTTCGTGACTCATGTTTTCACCTTCTTATTTTTGTAGAAATGCCGAACGGCTTGGGGATTGGCGCAGGCCAGAGGCCGCCCGACAGCCGAACGTTGAGCGTGACTTTAAAGCCGCAGGTGCCTGCCGCGCCTCTGGGAAATCCTTAAACGGGTATCTGTTTTGTTTATCGGATATTTGAGGCGTGCCGCGCGGCCATACAGGAATGCCGATAAAAAAAACCGATAACTGCTTAATGACTTCACAGGCGACGATCGGGAAACGCTTGCCTTAAGGTCGACGCTACTGCCTTGACGGCGGTAGCGGTGATTGACTCTCCGTAGCCGCACATACTAATAAAATAGGGGTTTGAACATGGTCACGCGTCTCGATGACAGCGGTTTTTCCCGCCGCTCGCTGCTCAAGAAAAGCTCCATTGTGCTGACAGCCAGCACCGCGCTCGGCATGCCGATCCTGAGCCAGGCCACCTCACTCAACAACAAGGAAGACCCCCATCAATTGCCAGGCACCGTCATGGATTCCCAACTACTGAGCCTGTTGTCGCAACCCAAGATCGATTGCCACCATCATGTGATCGACCCTGCCCAATACCCCTACCCCACTGACTCCACCTACCAACCGGCAGGGCCTGAGGTCGGACCCGCGGCGTATTACGAACAGGTCATGCAGGCCTATGGCATTCGCCATTCAGTGATCGTGCAGCCAACCTCCGCCTATGGCTACGACAACCGTTGTCTGCTGGACACGCTGGCGCGCAACAAGGGCCGCCATAAAGGTGTCGTCGTGGTGCCGAACGATGTCTCCAGCGAGACGCTCGCGCAGTACAAGGCACAAGGTATAGTCGGCGTGGCGCTCAATGCGGCACTGCTGGGTCCCGAGCGTTTCCTGAAGGTCGACACCCTGATGGGACGCCTGGCCGAGCTGGACCTGTTCGCCCAGATCCAGGTGAAAGACGATCAACTGCTTGCACTGTTGCCCTTGCTGCAGCGCACACGCCCCCGCGTGCTGATCGACCACTCCGGCCGGCCCGATGCCAGCGTCGGCTTGCAACAGCCGGCCTTCCAGGCACTGCTGGCTCTTGCCGGCAACGGACGCACCTTCGTCAAACTCTCCGGGCTGTCGCAATACTCCAGGCAGAGCTACCCGTATGCCGATGCCCAGCCATACCAGCTTGCACTTTTGCGGGCGTTCACTGCCGAAAACTGCATGTGGGGCACGGACTGGCCGTTCTTGCGCGCGCACCAACACATGGAGTTAGGTACCGTTCTGACAAACTTCGGCGAGATGTTCCCGAATGCCAGTGACCGCCAGCAGATTCTTTGGGAAACCCCAAAACGCCTGTTCGGCTTTACCGCCTGACCCCGAACATCACGGAAAACTCAGCCTGACTTGACCCGGCAGGCTGTCCGGCCGCCCTTTTGACTCAAACCCGAAAGTGGACAACTGGAGGGCTTGATCTTGCAGGGTGCCATAGGAGAAAAGCATTACCGGTTGCTCGGTTGGATGGAACATGGAAGCTCCGAAGTTGTTCAGATCAGCAAGTCTTCATGGAACGCGCCAAACGGACGCTCGGGATGGGTGATCTGAATTTCCAGAATCCACAGGCCGGTGTTCGGGTAATGATCCAGATCCCCGAGGTCGCCGCCCCGGTAAATCGCGTGGGGAAAATCGCTGACTCTGTGGCCTTTGATGTCGAGGTGGAGCTTCCATCCCATGGCCTGTGCCTGAGCGTCCGCAAAGTCATAAAGCGCCACCCCGGAAACACGCTCGCTGCGCCAGAAACTTTCGACCCGGTTGAACAGCTCCTTGGCCGCTGCGGCACAGGCGAGCATTTCTGGATCGGTGCCGGTGGTGAAGGTCGCGCCGGCATCGCCTTCGTGCCCTTGCCACACCACCCCCATGTCGATGAAGAAAATGTCGTCGGCCCCCAGCTCGGGGTCGCCATCGGAGCGTTGCTTGAAAGTCTTGAGCGTGTTGGCGCCAAAGCGAACCAGCAACGGGTGCCAGATCCGGTCCATGCCCAGTTCCGCCAGAATCTCTTTGCCTCGCAACTGCGCCTCGGATTCACGCATACCGGGTGTGATGACACGGGCGATCCGGTCGATAGCCTTCCAGGTCATCTGCTGCGCATGACGCATCGTTTCCAGTTCGTAACGCTCACCTACCGCTTCTTTGCCGCTCAAAAACGTACTCATCATTCATTCCCTTGGTAAGAAAGTGCAGGCCATGCGCTATATAGTTTTGTATATTGCGATACTTGATTTCAAAGATAAAGCCATGACCCAGGCTTCGACCCAACCTTATGACAATCGCCAACACCGCAACCGGTGACCAATGCAGCGCGCTGGATCACTCTCTCAAGCCCGCAGTGACTCGCATCCGCCAGCGCAATCAGCACCTGATCCTGAAGGCCGCCAGCGAAGAGTTTTCAGCGACTGGCTTCGACGCAACCCAGACCCGTGATATCGCAGCGCGTGCCGGGGTTCCCAAGGCCAATCTCTATTACTACTTTCAAAGCAAAGAGAATCTATACGCTCAAGTACTGCTGAGTTTTGTCGAGCCACTGCTCAAAGCTTCAGCGGCATTAAGAGAAAGCGACGACCCGGTGGCTGGCTTGCAGGCCTACATACACGCCCGGATTCGCATCATTCAAGAAAACCCTCTCAGTTCAAAAGTCTTTAGCCACGAACTGTTGTTTGGTGGAAAACATTTACCTGAGGAGTGCAAGAACTTGCTGCAAGTGGAGGCCCAGCGCAACGTCGATTGCCTGCGCAGCTGGATTGATCGTGGTCTGCTCGCGCCGGCTGATCCCGAACATTTGATGCTCTTCATTTGGTCGGCAACCCGAACCTATACCAATCTGGGATGGCAGATGTCACTCATTACCGGCACACAAAAACCGAACGACGCAGACTACAAGTGCGCAGCGGCGACCATTACCCGGATGGTGCTGAGCGGCGTTGTTCCAAAAATCGGGAACGGATTTAAAGCCGCAGCATTTATAACTTGAACGACAGCCTGCCAACACCGGGGATCAGGAATGGCTGGCCAACCAGGCCCGGGTGATCGAGAAAGCCTGAGCCAGCCGCTCAGGTGCGCATGTCGCGGGGCATGGGATTTCCACGCTCCAGTGCAGCCGGGGTGGCAGGACATCGAGCAACTCGGCCAAGGGCAACTGTCCCTGACCGGGCGGCAGGCGACCCTCGCGGGCTTCGCGGATGATCCCCTCCCCCGTGGGCGCCAGCGCCGGCGCATCGCACCACTGCACACCGTGGATGTAACGCCGATCCAGTTGAGCCACGGCAGCGGCGTTGCCGCCGGAGCGGAACAGGTGCAACGCATCCAGCAGCACGCCGCCGTTGGCCTGCCCCGCCGCCGCGATCAAAGCGACGGCCTGTTGCAGGTTGCCAATGTGACGCCAGCGCATGAATTCCAGATCCACACGCAGGCCATAACCGGCAGCCAACTCGCACACGGCAGCGAAATTGTCCGTGAGCCGGCATTGCTCCGGATCGTCGCCCGACACAGTGAGGCAACGCGCCCCCAGTTGTGCCCCGGACTCGAGCAGCGACGCAAACCCGGCGACGTCCACTTGCGGCGTCAGCTCGACGAATTCGATCTCGTTGACCACCACGCCTTCGCTATCCAGCATCGTCTTCAACTGCTGCAGCGCCTGACTGCCCGGCGCCAGCGGGTAAGCGACACCACCCGCCATGGCCGGGTGCAGGCGCAGGCCGACCGAACTGAAACCGGCGCGCGCCGCCTCTCGTACCAGGGCATCGGGCGCCAGCTCCAGCGCGGTGAGGTGCGCGACACCCAGGCCACTCAATAGGTGGCCCTGCCGCCACTGAGGTCGAACACAAAGCCTGTGGTGAAGCTGCACTCGGGCCCGGCGATCCAGGTCACCATGTTGGCGATCTCCTCGATTTGCAGGAAACGCCCCATGGGAATCTTGGCCTTGCTCGCGGCAATGTGTTCCGGGGTCATTTCCGCCATCAGCCCGGTTTCCACCATGGCCGGAGCAATGCAATTGAGCAGCACGCCGTCCTGGGCCAACTCCTTGGCCGCTGCCTTGGTAAATGCGATGACACCGGCCTTTGCCGCCGAATAACCGGAGATGTATTGCACGCCGTCCTTGCCGGCCATTGAGGCGACATTGACGATGCGCCCGTAGCCGCGCTTGCGCATGTGCGGGATGACCGTGCGGCAGCAATGGAACACGCCCGTCAGGTCGATGGCGATGACCTGGTCCCAGGCCGCTGTCGGGTACTCCCAGCAAGGGGCTACCGGTCCATTGATACCGGCATTGTTGACCAGGATTTTGACGCCGCCCTGCTGGGCAACGACCTCGCCGAAAGCCGCCTCGACGGACGCCAGTGAGGCGACATTGACGGCTTTCCGCATCACCGGTTCAAAGCCGTTGGCGACGCTGTCCCAGCCATCGACCGCCAGGTCCCAGATGACGATCTGCGCGCCAGCCTTGTGCAAGCGACGGGCAATGCCCAGGCCAATGCCACGCATGCCGCCGGTAACGATGGCCGTCTGGCCTTCAAGGTATCGGGTCATCAAAGTGCTCCTTGTTGAACGGATTGGATTTCGGGCAGGCGGCGCAGATCGCGCACCATGAACAGGTAACACAGCGCACCCAGTACGGTGATCGAGGAGACGAAAGCCAGGGCCCAGACGAACGAGCCCGTGGTTGTGACAATGACGCCGATGGTCAACGGGGTGACGATGCCGGCGGCATTGGCGAACAGGTTGAACACACCACCGCTCAAGCCGAGCAAGCCTTTGGGGGCGATATCGGAGACGATCATCCAGGCCAGCGCCGACATGCCCTGGGCGAAATAGGCCACGCACAGAATGGCGATCACCAGTGCGTCGGAGTCCACGTAATTGGCCAGCACGATCACCGATGCGGTCAAAAGACCTGCGATCACCGGCAACTTACGCGCGACATTCAACGAGTAACCGCGGCGCAGCAACGCGTCCGACAGCCAGCCTCCGGCCAGGGTGCCCAGGGAAGCCGCAATGAACGGCAGCACCGCCACCCAGCCTACCTTAAGCCAGGGCATGTGCCGCTCGGTGACCAGATACGTGGGGAACCAGGTCAGGAAAAACACGTTCGTCGAGTTACAGGCAAATTGCCCCAGGCAGATCCCCAGCATGTTGCGATGCTTGAGCAATGCAGGAATCTGCGACCAGGAGAATCGCGTGGCCTTCTGGCCCCCATCGACCACCCCGCCGCCTTCGGCGATGTAGTCGAGCTCGGCCTGATTGGCCGTGATCGACTCATGGGGCTCGTGGTACTTGCGCCACCACACCAGGCCATAAAGAACACCCAGGATGCCCACCGCCATCAGCAGTACGCGCCAGCCATGGGCGTGCAGCACCCAGAACAGCAACGGCGTGAGAAACGCCAGCCCGACGTATTCGGCGAAGGTGTAGATGCCGGTCGCCCGAGCGCGCTCGCTCTGCGGGAACCAGGTCGCGACCACCCGACTATTGGTGGGAAAGCACGGTGCTTCGCTGGCGCCCACCAGCAGGCGAAAACCCAGTAACGAGAGAAAGCCCTGGGCGAGACCTTGCAGGCCGGTGAACAACGACCATAACGTCAGCGCCAGCCAATAGGTGAACTTCGTGCCCAACCGGTCGATCAGGATGCCGCCGGGAATCTGCGCGGCGGCATAGGTCCAGGAAAATGCCGAGAAGATGAGCCCCATCATGACGGCATTCAGGCCCAGGTCGGCACTGATGCTGGGGGCGGCGATACCCATGACGCTGCGATCCAGGTAGTTGATCATGGTGCCACCGGAAATCAGCGCCAGGATCATGAATCGGGTGCGGGTTCTGGCGGTTTGCGCCGTCGGACAGGCGAGCGTTGCCGCCGCAAATCTATTGTCGGTCGTCATCGTTTTGTTCCTTGTTGTTATCGGGGGTATTACAGGTAGCGCTGTTGCCCTGGGTCGGCTCAATGCTCGCCAAAACCGAACAGTCGCCGTGGCGTGTCCCACATCACCTTTCGCCTTACACTGCAATCGGGCATCAGTCGCTCGGCCAGTTTGAGCAGCGGCCCGTAGTCCACGCGCGATTGCTCGCGAATGAACGGCCAATCCGAACCCCACACGCACGCATCCGGGCCAAAGGCCTGGAGCAGCGCCCGCACGTAGGCACCGGCTTGCTCATCGAGATGATCGTGAGCGGCGAACTTCTGCATGCCGGAGATTTTCACCCAGGCCCGGCCGCTCGCGGCCAGACCCAGTAGCGCCTGGAACCCTGGCTGACCGAGGCCTGCGCGGACGTCGGGACGGCCACAGTGGTCGATGAGCAGCCGCGGCGCAGTCGATTCAATCAAGCCCAGCAACTCGACCAGTTGGTTGCCATGGACCTGGATCTGGGCGAACAGGTCCAGTTCGGCGAGCCGCCCGAAAAGCCCGGCCGCATCACTCATGACGTCCACGCCTTCCAGCGCGGGATTGAACGCAATGCCCACCACGCCCTGTTCCTTGAGCGCGGCCAGTTCATCCAGGCCGGTGTCATGGTCGACAACGGCAATCCCCTTGAAGCGGCCCTCGCTTTGCCCCAGCGCATGCAGCAGGCAACGATTGTCCGTGCGGTAGCCACTGCTCGGCCCCACCAGCAAAGCGTGTTGCACACCATAGGCGCCCATGACCCGGCCGAACTGCTCCAGGGTCGCGACCTCCTGCCCGGCGGGTGCGTAAATCGTGTCGGCGCGATAGGCAAAGCGCGCGGGGTCAAACAGATGGTTATGGCAATCGATCTTGGGTTCGTCGTAGATGCTCAAGGCTGCTCCCGCCAAGCGTCACTGCGCCTGCTCACTGATCTTTGTTATTGTTCGCCGCGTGGGCGATGCCGTGGCAGTGAAGATACGACCAGGCGATCAATAGCGCTCATACAGAGATCGCTCGAACAATAACCAAAGGTTAATGACCCATGCCCTACGGCGAAGGCCCCGACGCCAACACGATGCTGTTCAAACTGCGGCACATGGAAGTGTTCCGGGCGGTGATGCTGACCGGCTCGATCAGCGGTGCGGCAAAAATGCTCTACGTGTCGCAGCCGGCAGTCAGCAAGCTGATCACCTATATCGAGAGTCGGCTGGTCTACCGCCTGTTCCAGCGCATCAACAATCGCCTGGTGCCCACCGCCGAAGCCGTGACCCTTTACCGGGAAGTCGAGCGTGTCTACCAGGCTGCGCTGGCCGTCAATGAGTGTGCGTTGGCCCTGGCCAACGGCCCCCACCGTCAGCTGCGCATCTGCTGCAGTGCTTCACTGTCGACGGTGGTCATCCCGTTCGCCCTGGCCCGACTCAAGCGGGAATTGCCATCGCTCAACATTGAATGGCAAACCACGCTGATGGGCGACATGCCCAACCAGATCCTCTCGAAGAAAGTCGACCTGGCTGTTTCGGCGCTGCCGCTGATCCATGACCACCTGCACTCGCTGGCCTTCATGCGCGCACGCATGGTCTGTGTAATGCCGGCTGATCACCCCTTTGCCCACCGATCTTCATTGTCACTGCACGAACTGGTCGACCAGCCGTTGTTGCTGTTTCGCCCCGACATGCCTTTTGGCCGGCTGCTGGCCGACGAGATCGAACGCCAGGGCCTGAACCTGTGCTCCATGCTGAATTTCACCAATGCCAACGAAGCGGTCGCCCTGGTCAAGCAAGGCATGGGGCTGACCATCATTGATGAGTTCGTGGCCCAGGACAGTGGCCTGATCGTCGTACCGCTGGTTGAGGCGATTCATTTCGATATCAGCTTTGTCTACTCGCGGTTTGAGCCGCTTGGCGAATCCGCCATGCAGCTCATGCAGGTGCTTTATCGCCAGGCGGTCAAACTGGGACGAGTGATCCCCGGCTGCGAACTGCCGAATGTCGACCGATAACCACGAAGGCAGCGCACAGATTGAACATCGATACCCGAATCAAATTCCGTCATCTTGTCTGCTTTCTCGAGGTCGCGCGCCAGGGCAGCCTGGCACGAGCTTGCGACAAGTTGGCAATCAGCCAGCCAGCGCTCTCCAAAACGCTGAAGGAACTGGAAACCCTGCTGGCTGCCACGTTGTTTGAGCGGGGAAAAAAGGGCTCGACACTGACCGAGGCCGGAGTGGCCTTTTTGCGCTATGCGGGACCGAGCGTGCAATCGCTACGTGAAGGGGTCAACAGCCTGCGCTCCGGTGTACATGAGCCGATTACCGTACGACTGGGCGTGCTATCCACCGTCGAAAGCCTGTTGGTTCCTGAAGTTGTCTGCCGTCTGCACGACCGACAACCCGCGTTGACGGTCAGTGTCGTGACCGGGCCAAGCGCTTACCTATTGTCCCAACTGCGTGTCGGTGAGCTGGATCTGGTGATTGGCAGAATGACCGATAGCCCATCGATTCTCGGCTTGTCGTTCGAGCACCTTTACAGCGAATCCATGACCCTGGTGGTACGTTGCGGCCATCCGCTGCTGACCGATCCACTGGGGCATAAAAACCTCGAAGACTATCCAGTGGTATTGCCATTGGCGGGAACGACGATCCGGAAATTCGCCGACGGCCTGTTTGTGCAGCACGGAATTACCCCGTCACGCCAACGCCTGGAAACCCTGTCGGTAGCCCTGAGCCGGCGCTACGTGCAATGCAGTCAGGCAATCTGGATCGCGCCTCTCGACGCAGTCCGACAGGACTTGCGGCAAGGTGAGTTGGTGGAGTTGGATCTGAGGATGCGTGAGCCAGGCGGTTCTGTAGGGTTATGTACAAACCCTGCGATGCCTGTGACACCGGCAGCGCAGTGGTGCGTGGAGGCTCTGCGGGAGGTCGGGCAAGAATATCGTGAGGGGAAATATCCATAACCTTTTGGATATGGATAAAGTCGGTTTTTTCAATTTCGGGTTGGGGCGCAACGAGGGAGACTGAGCCACAGGTAGCCGCCAATGTAGCGCTTGCCTCTGACTAACCCTGACAACAGGAAGACCGACATGTCTGATGCGCATGACAGCCGCTTCGTCATTCGTGACCGTAACTGGCACCCCAAAGCCCTGACGCCTGACTACAAGACTTCGATCCCGCGATCCCCCCGCCAGGCACTGGTGAGCATCCCTCAATCGTTATCGGAAACCAGCGGTCCGGATTTTTCCCACCTGAAACTGGGCCGGCACGATAACGATCTGCTGGTGAACTTCAATCATGGCGGCTTGCCCGTTGGCGAACGCATCATTGTCGCGGGTCGGGTTTGCGATCAGTACGGCAAGCCGATTCCCCATACCCTGGTGGAGATGTGGCAAGCCAATGCCGGTGGCCGTTACCGGCATAAAAAAGACAGTTATCTGGCTCCCCTTGATCCGAATTTCGGCGGCGTCGGCCGTGCATTGACCGACCGCGATGGCAACTACAGCTTCCGCACGGTCAAGCCCGGCCCCTATCCATGGCGCAACGGCCCCAACGACTGGCGGCCGGCCCATATCCATGTCTCCATCAGTGGCCCGTCAATTTCCACGCGCCTGATTACCCAGCTGTATTTCGAAGGTGATCCGCTCATCCCCATGTGCCCGATCGTCAAGTCGATCGCCAATCCGGACGCGGTGCAGAGCCTGATCGCCAGGCTTGATATGAGCATGGCCAATCCTATGGATTGCCTGGCTTATCGCTTTGATATCGTCCTGCGCGGCCAGCGCAAGACTCACTTCGAAAACTGCTGAGGAGGCCTGCACATGCCCGTTCAACTGCTGCCTGAAACCCCGTCGCAAACGGCCGGCCCCTATGTGCATATCGGACTGGCACTGGAGGCGGCCGGCAACCCGCCGCGCGAGCAGGAAATCTGGAACGTCATGGCTAAACCGGGCGCGCCCGGTGAGCACATTCTATTGATGGGTCACGTTTACGATGGCAATGGACATTTGATTCGTGACGCATTTCTGGAGTTTTGGCAGGCGAACCACGACGGCCTCTACGACACCGCTTACGATCAGGAAAAACCTTTCAACGGCTTTGGCCGTACGGCCACCACGGATGTCGGTGAATGGACGATCGAAACCGTGAAACCTGGCCTGGTGAAGAACGCCTCGGGTGTGCCGATGGCAGCGCATATCAATGTGTCGCTGTTCGCTCGGGGCATCAACATTCACTTGCAGACGCGAATGTACTTCGACGACGAATCCGAGGCCAATGCAGTGGATCCCGTATTGAACCTGATCGAACAGCCACATCGGCGTGAATCCCTGATCGCCAAGCGCTGCACGGTTGACGGGAAGTTGGCCTACCGCTTCGATATCCGCCTTCAAGGCGAATCGGAAACGGTGTTCTTCGATTTCTAACGACGCACGCACCGTGTTGAGATACCCGATCCGCCTTTGCGCGAGCGCAGTTGCCAGCGTCACGCACAGAGCCCACCGCGGATTTATCCGCGATGGGCTCTGCAACCGCGCATCAATGTGCGACCAGCAGCAAACGCATCATGCCGACAGGATAAAGTCCGCCTGATCGATACCCGCACTGTTAACACCGACAAGGCGAATAGAGTCCATTCCGATCCCGATCAGCGTGTCCGCCCCATCAGCCGTAATGCTCACGTTGGCAGCGAACGTCTCGCTGCTGATCCCCAGCCCCGCGATGTTGAGCAAGTCCTGCCCTCCGGCCGGATCGACGTCGAAGCCCTGAATCGAGTCGTTGCCGAAGCCTGCGGCAGCAAACGCGAAGGTATCGTTGCCGAGGCCGCCGTTGAGCGTGTCGTCGCCCAGCCCGCCGATGAACAGATCGTCACCCGCACCGCCGACCAGAATGTCGTTGGCCAGGCCGCCCAGCATCGTGTGGTTTGCCGCCGCTGCATCGTAGGCGAGCTCACTGCCGCTGCCCTCGGTGTTCGCCTGCAATCCCGCCGCCGCGTATTGGCCATTGAGCGCGACCTGCGTCGCGTGCGCGCCGTCGTTCACGATCAACAGGCCGCCGGTGCCTGCGTCATTCGCTGCATAGGTAATCTGCGTATTGGCGCCGAACGCAATATCGCCAAAATCCAGCCTGTCACCTTCGGCAAATCCGCTGACGCTGCCACTGAACGCCGTCGACATGTCGAGCTTCAGCGTGCCTGCCGCACCGCTGTCAAACGTCACATGCTGATCGGAGGCAGCACCGAACTCCAGCATCGCCGAACCGCTGATAGTCGCGTTTCCTGCGCCTGTGGCATCTCCGTGGATGGTGATATTGCCATCGTTCGCCCACAGGCTGCCGCTGTTGACGAGCGCACTTTCAATCACCAATCCGCCGCTGCCGCTCGCTTGCAGCACGCCAGTGTTGGTGACGGCGTTGCTACCGGTATCGATCACCAGCGCATTGACGCCGCTGGCCAGGATCAGGCCCGAGTTGACCAGCATCATCTGCCCCGCACCCAACTGGCCGGCACCCGAGATGGTGTTGTCGGCATTGGTGAGCACCGTGTCTGCACTGCCTCCAAAAATCACGTTATGTGCGCTGTCGGACAGAACCACTTGGCCGCCACCGGTCAACGTCGCGCCACGGAACAGAATCTCGAGATCGGTCCCGCGGCCGGTGGAGCCGAGCGCTATGGTGCCGCTGTTGTCGATGCGGCCACCGAACGGCATGATCGCGCCGTCGGCAATGGTGATGGTGCCCGTATTGGTCGTGACCGGGTCCACATCGAACAGCAGGTTGGCCCCGCTCAACGCCGCCGCATCCACACCTTTGACCGTGATCGTCTGGTCGGCGCTGATGCTGAGCACGGCATTGCCGTTCGCGTCGTTGACGATACTCACATCCGCAAAATCGTTGACGCCCGTGAAGCCGATCAAGTCGATCTTGTCCGCCGCCGCGTCGAAGCTGTAAATGACGTTGTTGCCGATCGGCTGGGCGAAGACGAAGGTGTCGGCACCGGACGAGCCGGTCAGGTTGTCGTCGGCGGACAAGGCGAAGATCGGCGTGCCCGGGGCATAGACTTCGACGTTGTTGAACACATTGGCGCTGGCGGTGCTGCCATCGCTGTTGCTCCAGTGCATGTTGACATCGAGCACCAACGCACCGGCGAAGTCGCTTGGAGTTGTCACAGTCAATGCGCCGGGATCGCTGGTTTGCACGGTCCAGGTGCCGTCGCCGTTGTCGGTACCTGCATTGAACCTCCAGCCCGAGGGAACACCGCTGATGGCCACCGTTATCGGGCCGCTGATATCGGCCGACGGAACGTTGAGGGCTAGATTGATGGGTTCGCCAGCCACACCTGCCGGGAGATTTGCGCTAGAGGTGTACGCAACACCCGTATTACCAGCCAAGTCCGTGTAGGTGTTTGCAATGCTGGCTTTTACAGATCCATTGCCGGTTCTTGTGAAATCCACTGTATAAGTAGTGCCGCTACCGGAGAAGTTGCTGAGGGTTCCGCGGCCTGCGGTGACACTGAAATCACTGATATCGAAGTTAATCACAGCTTCACTGAATGTGATGGTTATTTTGCCGCTTACGTTGTTCTCTAACATTGGGGACGCAGTAATGGAAGTCACTGTTGGAGCCACGGTATCAACTGGCGTCTCAACGACGTTCTGCACGTTTACCGTAATGGTCTGCGTGTCGGTTCCGCCATTGCCGTCGGCCACCTGAACGTCCACAACGTAGGCGTTGTCGCCGTCGGTGCCACCGATATCCTGGGGATTCTCGTAATCGGGCGCCGAAGTGAACGTCAGCACCCCGCTCGAACTGATCGAGAACCTGCTGAAGTCCGTCCCGGCCGTATTCAGGATCGAGTAGCTCAGCGTCTGCGCCGGCAGATCAGCATCGGTCGCCAGCACTGTCGTGACCGCCGTGGTGTTCTCCGCCACGTTGACCGAAGCCGTTGCACCACCACCGTTGGAGCTGATCACCGGTGAGTTGTCGTTGACGCCCGTCACGGTTACCGCGATCGCCTGGTCGTCAAACAGCGTGCCGTCCGACGCCCGCACAATCACGTCATAGACGTTGTTCGTTCCCGAATCAGTCGGTGCTTCAAAGTTGGGTGCAGAGATAAAGCTCAGCACGCCTGTGCCTGAAACGATCGAGAACTTCGCGGCATCCGCTCCGCCGACGATGCTGTAGCCCAGCGTTTGCGCCGGCAGATCAGCATCGGTCGCCGCCACCGTCGTGACCGCCGTGGTGTTCTCTGCCACATTGATCGAAGCCGTCGCACCGCCACCGTTGGAGGTGATCACCGGGGAGTTGTCGTTGACTCCCGTCACGGTTACCGCGATCGCCTGGTCGTCAAACAGCGTGCCGTCCGATGCCCGCACAATCACGTCATAGACGTTGTTCGTCCCCGAATCAGTCGGTGCTTCAAAGTTGGGTGCAGAGATAAAGCTCAGCACGCCTGTGCCTGAAACGATCGAGAACTTCGCGGCATCCGCTCCGCCGACGATGCTGTAGCCCAGCGTTTGCGCCGGCAGATCAGCATCGGTCGCCGCCACCGTCGTGACCGCCGTGGTGTTCTCTGCCACATTGATCGAAGCCGTCGCACCGCCACCGTTGGAGGTGATCGTCGGTGAGTCGTTGCTGCCGGCGATATGCACGGTGACCGAAGTGAGGGTGCCGTCGGCACTGCTCACCGCGAAGGTGTCGGTGTAGGTGGTACCGGCAGCGAACTCGTTGTGGGCGGAACTGGCGACATAGGTCCAGGCACCGCCGGTGCCGATGGAGAACTGGCCGTAGCTGCCGGTGGTGTTGGTTTGGGCGACGAAGGTTGCGGCGCTGTCGACGTCGCTGATGGTCAGGGTGCCGCCGGTGGAAATGTCGACGGCGGTATTGGTCTCGGTGAGGTTGGCGATGTCGGCGGACAGCACGGCCGCATCGTTGGTGCCGAGGATATGCACGGTGACCGAAGTGAGGGTGCCATCGGCACTGCTCACCGCGAAGGTGTCGGTGTAGGTGGTGCCGGCGGCGAACTCGTTGTGGGCGGAACTGGCGACGTAGGTCCAGGCACCGCCGGTGCCGATGGAGAACTGGCCGTAGCTGCCGGCGGTGTTGGTTTGCGCGACGAAGGTTGCGGCGCTGTCGACGTCGCTGATGGTCAGGGTGCCGGCGGTGGTCAGCGCAGCATTGGTCTCGGTGAGGTTGGCGATGTTGGCGGACAGCACGGCCGCATCATTGGTGCCGAGGATATGCACGGTGACCGAAGTGAGGGTGCCATCGGCACTGCTCACCGCGAAGGTGTCGGTGTAGGTGGTGCCGGCGGCGAACTCGTTGTGGGCGGAACTGGCGACGTA
>NZ_JBGLYV010000090.1:0-24797 GCF_047304225.1 Pseudomonas sp. Pseusp3
GACGATGGGGATCGAACCCACGACAACGGGAGTCACAATCCCGTGCTCTACCAACTGAGCTACGCCCACCATATTGCCTGTTAAAGAAGCCAAACAACTTCTTTATGAAGCTCCAGCCAGGCCAACAACCTGAGTGAAGCTTTATTTGGTGCGGATGAAGAGACTCGAACTCTTACGCCTCGCGGCGCTGGAACCTAAATCCAGTGTGTCTACCAATTCCACCACATCCGCGGATGAAGCCTTTTAAAGCAAAGGCGCCAGACTGTTAATCTGGCGCCTTTCGAAATATGGGGTGGACGATGGGGATCGAACCCACGACAACGGGAGTCACAATCCCGTGCTCTACCAACTGAGCTACGCCCACCATATTGCGCTACTTGTGCCAAAGCTGCCTAATGGCGCACCCGGCAGGACTCGAACCTGCGACCATCCGCTTAGAAGGCGGATGCTCTATCCAGCTGAGCTACGGGCGCCTTGTTAGCTGTAACCTTGGAGGACTACAAACTAAGTGCTTTCCAGTCTCGCAGAACCGTAATTCCGCTCAACCTTCCTAACCAGTGCTAGGCTGTGCCCGACAAGTGCGACGAATAGTATAGAGCCCCCCGAAGGTCGTCAAATCCTTTTTAAAAAAAATTCATTTAATTAAAGGAGTTAGGGGAATTTGCAGACCAAGCGCCTTTGCCCTCACCGCATGACATGCGAGAATGCGTTCTCTTTTTTTCCCCTCTCGATGGTTAATCACGCGCAATGACTGCACAACTAATCGACGGCAAATCGATCGCCGCCAGCCTGCGCCAGCAGATCGCCCAACGTGTCACCGAGCGTCGCCAGCAAGGCCTGCGCACGCCCGGCCTTGCGGTGATCCTGGTCGGCAGCGATCCTGCCTCTCAGGTTTATGTCTCGCACAAGCGTAAAGACTGTGAAGAGGTCGGCTTTCTATCCCAAGCTTATGACCTGCCTTCCGAAACCACTCAAGAAGCGCTGACCGAGCTGATCGATCGCCTGAACGACGATCCTGCAATCGACGGCGTTCTGCTTCAGCTTCCGCTTCCCGAACACCTGGACGCCTCCCGGCTGCTGGAGCGCATTCGTCCGGATAAAGACGTCGACGGGTTCCATCCTTATAACGTCGGTCGCCTGGCCCAACGTATCCCGTTGCTGCGCCCATGCACCCCCAAAGGCATCATGACCCTGCTGGAAAGCACCGGTGCCGATCTCTACGGGATGAATGCCGTGGTTGTCGGCGCGTCCAATATCGTTGGCCGCCCGATGGCGATGGAATTGCTGCTGGCCGGCTGCACCGTGACGGTCACCCACCGCTTTACCAAGGACCTGGCCGGTCATGTCGGCCGTGCGGACCTGGTCGTTGTCGCCGCCGGCAAGCCGGGCCTGGTCAAGGGCGAATGGATCAAGGAAGGCGCGATCGTGATCGATGTCGGCATCAACCGTCAGGACGACGGCAAACTGGTCGGTGACGTGATCTATGAAACCGCCCTGCCCCGCGCCGGCTGGATCACCCCGGTACCCGGTGGCGTTGGCCCGATGACCCGCGCCTGCCTGCTGGAAAACACCCTGTACGCCGCTGAAACCCTGCACGGCTAAGCTTCAACGCGCACGCTCACAGCGAGTCAAGGAACCCCGCCACTGGCGGGGTTTTTTTGGCCTGTGAAAAACCCTCGACCGCCCGCCGGAAAATGACTTTTTTTTCATGTTTCTCAGGACTTTCGCCTGTTACTTGAACAACCATCGACAGTTATTCAGCCATACTCCAGAATGTCGCGCTTTTACGAAATAGCCCGTTACAGAACGGCTTATCAACACTTTACGAGTCTGCCAGCGTGAAAATCCGTCTTTCCATCCTGAGCCTATTTTTTGCAGTTACAGGGACTTTCATCACGCCTGTTGCCAGCGCTGGCGACACCACGGCTGCACCTCGAGATACCGCACATCTCAAGATCGCCTCCGGCAGCGCCCTACTCATGGATCTACAGACCAATAAAGTCATCTACGCCAGCAATCCTGACGTGGTCGTTCCGATCGCGTCGGTCAGCAAGCTGATGACGGGCCTGGTGGTGGTTGAAGCCCGCCAGAACATGGACGAATACATCAATATCAACATCAGCGACACGCCAGAAATGAAAGGTGTGTTCTCCAGGGTCAAGCTCAACAGCGAAATGCCGCGCCGGGAAATGCTGCTGATTGCATTGATGTCTTCGGAAAACCGCGCCGCCGCCAGTCTGGCGCACCACTATCCGGGTGGCTACGCCGCGTTCATTGCCGCGATGAATGCCAAGGCCAGGGCGCTGGGCATGACCAACACGCACTTCGTCGAGCCGACCGGTCTCTCGCCGCGCAACGTATCCACCGCCCGCGACCTGAGCAAACTGCTGGTCGCCGCACACAAGTATCCGTTGCTGACCGAATTGAGTACCACCAAGGAAAAAACCGTATCGTTCCGTAAACCCAACTACAGCCTGGGCTTTCGCAACACCGACCATTTGATCGGCAAGCCGAACTGGAACATCGAGTTGACGAAAACCGGCTTCACCAACGAAGCAGGCCACTGCCTGGTACTGGTGACGCACATGGGCAACCGCCCGGTTACGCTGGTGATCCTCGACGCCTACGGCAAATACACCCACTTTGCCGATGCCACGCGCATCCGCAACTGGGTTGAAACCGGCAAGGGCGCGACCGTGCCGTCGGTTGCCTTGCAATACAAATCGGATAAAAACCTCAAGCACCGCCAAAGCGGTGTGGTTGAAGCCTCGAAGTAACAAAGCGGCAACCCACGAAAAGCCCCGATCATTCGGGGCTTTTTTTCGCCTGACACTTAATCGTTGGGCAACGGCATCTGGTCGTCATCCGGAATGCCATCACCGGTACTCGGATCCCGCCACCCCTTCGGCGTCGTTGGCCGCGCCAGAGGATCCCTCAACGGGCTGTCGGGATCCATCACCGGGTCGGTGCTATTTTCGGGAGTTGTGGGGACAGTTTCCGGACGTTTGTCGTCGAAACTGGAATCAGTGGACATACGCACCTCCATTGGACCTAAGGCTTCAGATTACCCAGTGGATCATAGGGCTTTGCCGGAGCCTTGGGATTGTCACCCGGTTTCACGTCCCTCGGTGCCTTGGCAGGCCCGATGGGGTCGACCTGTGGATCGGCAAGGTCCGGGGAATCGGGGTCGAAACCCAGCTCATTGCCAGACGAATGTTCGGACGAGTGCGGATCGTCGGGCGTTGTGGAATGAGCCATCGGTGCCTCCTGATCTCGGCCCGGATAATGTTGCGGGCCCATAAGAATTGGAGGCTGGCGACGAGCGAAGGTGCCCGCCGGGTGACAAACGGACTTAGTGCGCGGCCAAGGCTTTTTTCGCCTTGGCGGCGGCCTGCTCCTGACCGGCCTGAGCCAGATCGTTGGCAGCCTTGAGCCAGCGTTGCTGATCGACCTGAGCCGGGATCTGTGTCGGATTCTGGATAAGCACGGCCCAACCGCCGGCGCCCTTGAACGCCGACTCGAAGGAGCTGAAGCTCATCAGTTCGCGGCGATCCATCCCGGCCCGCAACAGCACCGTCTGCTTCTGGCGGTTGTAGCCGGCCAGAATGGCGTAACGCGGCTCGGCCCACATGGCCGAGCCTTCAGTAAAGCGCACCATCACCGGATAACCGGCGGCGACTTGCGTCAACAAGGCCGCAAGGTTGCTGTCGAGGGGATAAACGAGCATCCCGTACTCGCGCGCCAGGTTCTGCATATTCTGTTGCAACTGAGCTTCACCACCTGGCAAATGCAAGGGTTTTTCGAGCAAACCCGGGGTGATCACGATGCCCTGCTGGGACAGCATGCTGGCCAACACCTGCGGCCCGCTTTGATACGCATCGCCGCGGTAAAATCGGCCGCTGAGCTCGACTCGCTCCGGCAATCGCTTGATCTCGGGCGCAACGCTCCCGGCACAGCCCGCCAGACCCGCCACGCAACCGGCTATCAGCATGGCCGACAAAATTCGAGAAAATACCCGCACCATCATCTCTCTCTTGTTCAGGTTCAGACGCCAGGCAATCCGATTCCCGGCTTGGTCGTCGATCATAGGTCGCCGCGCCGCTTCGGTATAGCTTTAAACGGCAGTCGAGTGCATTCGATAGAGCGAACTGGTTGATGACTGCCGACTTTCGGTCAATAGCCTGAAATACAGCAGCGGCTAGACTGTTTTCTGAAGGGACGACAGCGAAGCGTGTGTGCCCGCAGCAGGGCAAAGAGGAGGCACAGATGAGCCTGGCCATGATCATTGCGATGTTGATTTGCAGCTGGCTGGCGGTAGCCGCCGCCATGCTGTGGGGCGTGCTGCGCATTACTCGCCGCCACCATCACCCGGTTCAACCCGCACCTGCGCCCAAAGCGCACGAGACGCAGCGCAAACACGCCAACGCTCACTGACAAACACGCTTACCCGACACCAATAAAAACGGCCGCCTGCACTCCCGGGAGTTCAGGCGGCCGTATCTTTCAGCGACGGTCAGGCCTCAGCGGCTAAACGCTTCGCTCTGGCCCGGCGGGACATCATGTTCAACACCTCGATCGAAGCCGAGAATGCCATGGCCGCATAGACGTAGCCTTTCGGTACGTGGGCGCCGAAGCCTTCGGCGATCAGCGTCATGCCGATCATGATCAGGAAGCCCAGGGCCAGCATCACCACCGTCGGGTTGTCGTTGATGAATTTGGCCAGCGGATCAGCCGCCAACAACATCACCAACACCGACACCACCACCGCGATAACCATGATCGGCAAATGCTCGGTCATGCCGACAGCGGTAATGATGCTGTCGATGGAAAACACCATGTCCAGCATCAGGATCTGACCGATCGCCGCAGCAAAGCCCAGGGTCACCGTCGAGGTCGCCGATTTCGGATCTTCCGGGGCCGGGTCCATGCTGTGATGGATCTCGGTGGTCGCCTTCCACAACAGGAACAGGCCACCGGCGATCAGGATCATGTCTTTCCAGGAGAACGCGTGGCCGAGAATCTCGATCACCGGCGCGGTCAACTGAACGATGAACGCGATGGTGCTCAGCAAGCCCAGACGCAGGATCAACGCCATGCCGATACCGATGCGTCGTGCCCTCTGACGATTGTGCAAGGGCAGCTTGTTGGTCAGGATCGAGATAAAGATCAGGTTATCGATGCCGAGCACGATTTCCATCACGATCAGGGTGGCCAGGGCGACCCAGGCGGTGGGGCTGGCGGCAAGTTGTAAAAGGTAGTCCATGGGTCAGTCCTGACTCGTTGTAATACGGTTTAGATTTCCTGGGAGGAAGATTCGGTTTTTTCCGATTCTTGTTCCGCTGATTCTTTTTTACTGATCAACCCGCTGGTGGCGTCACTGAGCGCCTGCTCGGCGGCCTTGTGGGTATCGTCAATTGCCTGTTTGGCGCTTTCGGCGGCCTTGCCCATCAACTGCTGCGCGCTTTTCTCGGCCTGGTCGCAACCGGCCAGTACCAGTAAAGACGTGATCAACAGTGCCGTGGTTTTCAGCTTCATGATGCTTTCCTCGATAGAACAAACGGGACCTGAACGATGGCCCGTTGATAGCGATGCATTCTAGGGAAGTGAATACTTCAGGAAAATTCGTATTTTCAGCGGTTATACTTCGATTTTTACGAACTGTAGATCATCATGCTCAACTATCGGCAATTGCATTACTTCTGGGTGGTGGCCAAGACCGGCAGCATCGTGCGCGCCTGCGAGCAACTGAACCTCACGCCACAAACCATCAGCGGGCAGATTTCATTGCTGGAACAGACCTTTGGCATTGAATTGTTCCGGCGCGTCGGGCGGCAACTCGAACTGACCGAGGCCGGACGCCAGGCACTGCCCTACGCCGAGCAAATGTTTCAGCTGGGTGGCGAGCTGGAACTGATGCTGCGGGCACAACCCAATGAACAGCAGATTCTGTTTCGCGTCGGCGTGGCCGACGTGGTGCCCAAATCCATCGTCTACCGCCTGATCGCACCGACCATGGAGTTGAGCGAACCGCTGCGCATCACCTGCCGCGAAGACAAGCTTGAACGTTTGTTGGCCGACCTGGCGATCCAGCGCCTGGACCTGGTGATTTCCGACAGCCCGATGCCGTCGCACCTGGACATCAAGGGCTACAGCCAGAAACTCGGTGAATGCGGGATCAGCTTCTTCGCCACCCCTGAGCTGGCGGCACGTTACGGCCGGGACTTCCCGCGCAACCTGCACGGTGCGCCACTGCTGATTCCCGGCCCGGAAACCGTGGTGCGCAGCCGTTTGCAGCGCTGGTTCGCCGAGCAGCAGGTCCAGCCGCAGATTATCGGCGAGTTCGACGACAGCGCCCTGATGCAGGCCTTCGGCCAATCCGGCAGCGGGATCTTCATCGGCCCGAGCGTGATTGCCGATGAAGTGCAACGCCAATATGGCGTGGAGGTGATCGGCCAGACCGACGCCGTGAGCGAGTCGTTCTATGCCATCTCAGTGGAACGCAAGGTCAGGCACCCCGGCATTGTTGCCATTACCGAAGGTGCCCGACGCGAACTGTTTACCGCGATTTAAAACGATCAGGCGCAGACTTCCCGGGGCTTGAACGTCATCAGCGCAATGGCCAACAGGATCGAGGCGAGGATAAAAGCCGCCGCGGCGAAACCCAGACCTTGCAGGCCGACGCTGTCGATCACCCGGCCGCCGATCATCGCGCCCAGGCCGATCCCGAGGTTGGCCCCGGCGATGTTCAGCGACGCGGCAAACGCCGGCGCCTCGGGCGCAGCTTTCATCAGGCGCACATGGCTGACCAGGAACAACGCTGCCTGGGTCACGCCCCAGATGCCCATCGCCGCCGCCAGACCGAGCGGCGAATGAATGTTCGGCACCAGCGCCACCAAGCCGGCAATCATGAACGCGCAGAACATCATCGACGCCATCAGCGGATGACGATCCACCGCCCTGCCGCCCAGGGAGTTGCCGATCAGCCCGACCGCGCCGAAGCCCATCAGGCACCAGCCGACCACCGTGCCATTGAAACCGGCCAGGCGTTCGAGGATGTCGGCCAGGTAGGTGTAGGCGGTGAACATACCGCTGAACACCACCACCGACAGCAGCACGTGACCGAGCATCAGCGGGCTGCGCAGGATCTTGAACTGCGACAGCAGGCTCACCTGATGCTGGTGCAGATGGGTCTTGGGCAGGTAGATAAACAGCAGCAACGCCTTGGCAAAAGCGATGACCGCCAGAATGGCAAAGGCACTGCGCCAGCCGAACGCATCGGAAATCAGCGTGCCCACCGGAATGCCGAACACCGTGGCGCAAACGATGCCGAAGCCGATCTTGGCGATGGCGCGACCGGCGTAATCCGGCCCGACGATGTCCACCGCCGTTTCACTGGCCAGCGCCCAGAACACCGGCAGCCCCAGCGCCGGGATCAACCGGGCAAACGCCATCACCCAGATGTTCGGCGCCAGCGCCGCCAGTGTGTTGGCCAGGCCAAACATGATCAGCACCGAAATGAACAGCTTGCGGCGCTCGAAGCGGGCGAAGTACGCCGTCAGGAACGGCCCGAACGCGGCCACGGTGAAGGCGAACAGCGTCACCAGCAAACCCGCTTGCGGGATGCTGACGTCCAGGTCGCGGGCGATGGCCGGTAGCAGGCCAACGATGATGAATTCCGTGGTCAGCACCGTGAAACCGGCGGCAGACAACAGAAGAATGGGCAACAGCATGCAGAACTCCAGAAAAAACGACGACACCAGCGATGACCCGAAGGCCCACTGGCAGACATGAAAATGAGGATGGCGAATCTTAACAGAGTGTTTCCAAACGCGGTTGCACGAACCTGCCTATCTCGTTGAATGCCATGGTGGCAGTTCGTCACAGGTCTGAAAGATCGTGCCTGCCCGTGATAAAGTCCGCGCCCTTGAAAACGTACACCCAGTATTCCCTTTTCGGTTTCCTGCCTGCGGCCTGCCCTGTTCGTTGCTGCACACCTGCGAAACCCTGCACCTAAAAAATCAGAGATGCCGTTTTATGACCGCTTCATCCCCTTCCCTATTGCAACGCCTGAAACGCTTGAGCCTGGTCACGCAGATCCTGATCGGCCTGATCGCCGGTATTGCCCTGGCCCTGTTTGCCCCCGACGTGGCCAGGTCCACGGCATTCATCGGCAAAGTGTTTGTCTCTGCGCTGAAAGCGGTCGCACCGATCCTGGTGTTTGTGCTGGTCATGGCGTCGATTGCCAACCATAAACACGGTCAGGAAACCCACATCCGACCGATTCTGTTCTTGTATCTGCTGGGTACTTTCGCCGCCGCCGTCGTCGCGGTGGTTGTCAGCATGATGTTCCCGTCGAGCCTGGCACTGTCGACCCAGGACGTTGCCGTGACTGCACCGGGCGGGATTGGCGAAGTGCTGCAAAGCCTGTTGCTCAGCGTGGTGGATAATCCGGTCAGCGCACTGATGAACGCCAATTTCATCGGCATTCTGGCGTGGGCCATCGGCATGGGCATTGCCATCCGCCATGCCGGCGACACCACCCGTGAAGTGCTCGGTGACTTGTCCAACGGCGTGACGGTGATCGTGCGTCTGGTGATCAGCTTCGCCCCGCTGGGCATCTTTGGCCTGGTGGCCTCGACGCTCGCCATCTCCGGCTTCGGCGCCCTGATCGGCTACGCGCACCTGCTGGCCGTGCTGCTGGGCTGCATGTTGTTCGTGGCGCTGGTGATGAACCCGATCATTGTCTTCTGGAAACTGCGCCGCAACCCGTACCCGCTGGTCCTGACCTGCCTGCGCGAGAGCGGCATCACCGCGTTCTTCACCCGCAGCTCGGCGGCGAACATTCCGGTCAACCTGGAGTTGAGCAAGCGACTGGGCCTGCATGAAGACACCTATTCGGTGTCGATCCCGCTGGGCGCGACCATCAACATGGCCGGTGCGGCGATCACCATTACCGTGCTGACCCTGGCAGCCGTGCATACCCTGGGCATCGCCGTGGACATCCCGACCGCGATCCTGCTGAGTGTCGTTGCAGCGATCTGCGCCTGCGGTGCTTCGGGTGTGGCCGGTGGGTCGCTATTGCTGATTCCGCTGGCGTGTAGCCTGTTCGGCATTCCGAGCGAAATCGCCATGCAGGTGGTGGCGGTCGGTTTCATCATCGGCGTGTTGCAGGATTCGGCCGAAACTGCACTGAACTCGTCTACCGATGTGCTGTTCACCGCGGCGGCCTGCCTGGGCGAAGAGCAAAAAGCCGAGCGCCTGGCCTGACACATCTCCCTGTGGGAGCGGGCTTGCTCGCGAAAGCGGTTTATCAGTCGATGTTGATGTTGAAACTGACAGCCTCTTCGCGAGCAAGCCCGCTCCCACAGGTCCAGCGGAGTACCTGAAAAATGATCAGTAACGAAAAGCCCGCCAAGGCGCGAACCTTGGCGGGCTTTTTTGTACCTGGACGGTTTAGAACGCGCCCATGTAGTCGCGCTTGCCCACTTCCACGCCGTTGTGGCGCAGCAGTGCGTAAGTGGTGGTGACATGGAAGAAGAACTGCGGCAGGCCGTAGGTCAGCAGGTAGGCCTGACCGGTGAAGCGTTTCTCTTTAGGCGTGCCCGGACGGGTGACGATCTCGATGCCTTCCTTGCCGTTGATCTGCTCCGGCTCGATCGAGCCGATGAAGGCCAGTGCCTTGGCAATCAACGCTTGCAGTTCGGCGAAGGTGGTTTCGCTGTCGTCGTACTTCGGCAACTCGACCTCAGCCAGACGACCGCTAACGCCCTTGCTGAAATCAACGGCGATCTGCACCTGACGCACCAGCGGGAACATGTCCGGGAACAGGCGCGCCTGCAGGAGTGCGTTAGGGTCGATGTTTTTTTCGGTGGCATGAGCCTCGGCCTTTTTCAGTACATCGCTCAGGGCGTTGAGCATTTGCTGGAAAACAGGCACGGAAGCGTCGTACAGGGAAATGGTCATGGCAGGTCTCATCTGGAGGGAACATGGGTCATCTGTAGGAGCGAGCTTGCTCGCGATGGACGTTAACGATAACGCGCCCAGTCTGAATAAACGCGTTGCGCTGGAGTCCATCGCGAGCAAGCTCGCTCCTACAGGTGATCGCTATCAGGGGCCGATTATAGCCATGCACGGGCCTTTCGAGACCGGTCTTTTTCAGCTGCCGTAAACTTTGGCCGCCGGAACGGCCTGAGCCACCAGCTGTGCGACGGCTTCGCCCATCTCGCCGACCGCCCAGCGGCCCTGGCGATCCAGTTGCGGACCACGGCGCCAGCCATCGGCGATCGACAACTTGCCGCCCTCGACTTCGAACATCTGCCCGGTCACCTCGGCGGAAGCCTCGGAGCCGAGCCACACCACCAGCGGCGCAACATTTTCCGGGGCGAAGTAATCGAAGCCCTCTTCAGGCTTTTTCATGGTGTCGGCGAACACTTGCTCGGTCATGCCGGTGCGCGCGGCCGGCGCCAGGGCATTGGCGGTGATCCCGTAGCGGCGCAGTTCAGCCGCCTGCACCAGCGTCAGCGAAGCAATACCACCCTTGGCCGCCGCGTAGTTGGACTGGCCGATGGAGCCCTGCAAACCCGCGCCGGAACTGGTGTTGATGATCCGCGCATCGACCCTGGCGCCGCCCTTGGCCTGCTCTCGCCAGTACTTCACGGCGTGGCTGGAAATGCAGAAGTGGCCCTTCAGGTGCACCGCCACTACGGCATCCCAGTCGGCTTCGCTGAGGCTGGCGAACATGCGGTCGCGGCAGATGCCGGCGTTGTTGACCACCACGTTCAGGTCGCCGAAGGTTTCGATGGCCTGACGCACGATCAGCCCCGCCGAGTCATAGCGGGTGATGTCGTCGCTGTTGGCCACGGCACTGCCGCCCTGCCCGAGGATTTCGCCGACCACGGCGAGCGCCGCGTCGCGGTTGATGTCGTTGACCACCACTTTCGCGCCTTCAGCGGCGAAGGCCAGTGCGTAGGCCCGGCCCAGACCACCGCCGGCACCGGTGATGATGACGACACGGTTTTCACAGATTTTCATGTTCTACATCCTTCAAATTCATCACTGGTCGACACAATCTTCTGTAGGAGCGAGCCTGCTCGCGATGGACTCAAGAACGACGCGGTTATCCAGATACCCCGCGTATTCGTTAACGACCATCGCGAGCCGGCTCGCTCCTACAGGATCGGTGTGCATCCTGGTTTACAAACGTTCGATGATCGTCACGTTGGCCTGACCGCCGCCTTCACACATGGTCTGCAGGCCGAAGCGACCGCCGCTGCGCTCCAGCTCATGCAGCAGGCTGCACATCAAGCGGGTACCGGTGGCGCCGAGCGGATGGCCGAGAGCAATCGCGCCGCCGTTGACGTTGGTCTGTTCGTGCGGATAGCCGGTCTCTTTCAACCAGGCCATGGCCACCGAAGCGAAGGCCTCGTTGATCTCGACGCGATCGATGTCTTCGAGCTTCATGCCGGCGCGCTTGAGCGCGTAAGCCGTGGCCGGGATCGGCGCGGTGAGCATCCAGATCGGGTCTTCGGCGCGCACGCTCAGGTGATGAATACGCGCACGGGGTGTCAGGCCGTAACGCTTGAGCGCCGCCTCCGAGGCGATCAGCATCGCGCTGGCCGCGTCGCAGGTCTGGCTGGATACCGCAGCAGTTACCCGGTCACAGCCGAACAGAAATTCCAGCTCGGCCATTTTTTCCAGGCTGGTCTGGCGCGGGGTTTCGTCGTGCAACACACCGGCCAACGGCACGATCTCGCGGTTGAAGCGGCCCTGCTCGATGGCCTGCAAGGCACGTCGATGGGACTCAAGCGAATAGGCTTCAAGCTGCGCCCGGGACAGGTCCCATTTTTCCGCGATCATCTGCGCCGAACGGAACTGGGTCGGTGGTTGCGCGCCGTAGCGCCGCACCCAGCCCTCGGAACCGCTGAACGGATCGCTGAAACCCAAGGGTTCGGCGGCGATCATGGCCGAGGAAATCGGGATCTGGGTCATGGTCTGCACGCCACCGGCCACCACCACATCCTGAGTGCCGCTCATCACCGCCTGGGCGGCGAAGTGCACCGCTTGCTGGGACGAACCGCACTGGCGATCGATTGTGGCACCCGGCACCGATTGCGACAGGCCGGCGGCCAGCCAACTGGTGCGGGCGATGTCACCGGCCAGCGGGCCGATGGTGTCGACACAGCCGAAGATCACGTCGTCGTAATCCTCGTCGGGAATGTCATTGCGCTCGACCAGCGCGCGCAATACGTGGGCGCCCAGGTCGGCAGCGTGAATCTGGCTCAGACCACCCTTGCGCCGCCCGGTGGGCGTACGCAGGGCGTCGACAATATAGGCTTCAGGCATGGTTTACCTCGGAATCAGTTGAAGTCAGGCACATTCGCCAATGCCCGTCAGTAGGAGCGCCGCATTACCTGTGGGAGCGCCATCGAACAGGGACGAGCGAATCCGCCCCTTGTGCAGGCCGCGATC
The DNA here is from genome assembly GCF_047304225.1 of Pseudomonas sp. Pseusp3. Taxonomy (NCBI): domain Bacteria; kingdom Pseudomonadati; phylum Pseudomonadota; class Gammaproteobacteria; order Pseudomonadales; family Pseudomonadaceae; genus Pseudomonas; species Pseudomonas sp. Pseusp3. The sequence goes on from NZ_JBGLYV010000090.1 coordinate 12,469, forward strand.
GCCCCAGACCTTGTCCAGCGCCCAGGCGCGTTTCATGAACAGGTGCAAGTCGACTTCCCAGGTGTACCCCATGGCGCCATGGGCCTGGATGGTGTTCTTCGCGGCGAGCAAGGCCGCTTCCGCCGTGGCCAGCTTGGCGTGGGACACCAGCACGTCCTGCCCCGCTTGCTGCTCGGCCAGCGCATAAGCGGCGCGGTACAGCGGGCCTTTGGCGAACTCGATCTGCACCGCGACGTTGGCCATCAGATGCTTGACTGCCTGGAACGAGCCGACCGGTTTGCCGAACTGTTTGCGCTCGAAGGTGTAGTCCACCGCCAGGTCGACCATGCGCTTGGCCAACCCCAGCAATTGCGCGGCACTGGCGAGGGCGCCACGGTTGAAGGCGGCCGCCCACAAACGCCGGCCTTGCTCACCACTTGCGACGCAGGTGGCGGGCGTTGGCGTCCACTCGACCTGGAACAACTGACGGCTCGGGTCGACCGACTCGTTGCGGGTCAGGCGCACGGCATCGCGCTCCAGCGCATGTACTTCGTCACCATTGGCCAACAACAGCAGATCGGCAACATGGGCATCACTGACCAGCGGGTTACCGGGCTCGCCGACCGCCAGCCGCGCATTGCCCTCAGCGACCCGCGACAACCAGTATTGCTTGAGCGTTGCCTGTTGCCCGTCGAGGGCAGCGAGCAACGGCACGCCGACCAGCATGGTGTCCACCAGCGGCTCGGGCAGGCCGGCGTAACCGCATTCCTGGGCAATCAGCACGAAATCCAGCTCATTCATGCCCATGCCGTCCTGCGCCTCGGGCACGGTCAGCGCGGTCAGGCCCAGCTCGACCAATTGGGCCCACAGGCGCTCGCTGCGCCCGCTGTCGCTGAGCCACAGTTCGCGAATGCGTTCCGGGGTGACTTCGTTGATCAGGAAGCTGCGGACGTTGTCCTGAAACAGCAGTTGGTCGCGGCTGAAACTAAAGTCCATGGTCTATTCCTCAGGCACGCGGCATGCCGAGCATGCGTTCGGCGATGATGTTGCGCTGGATCTCGTTGGTGCCGGCGTAGATCGGCCCGGCCTGGGCAAACAGGAAACCTTCCAGCCAATGGCCGACGTCACCGGCGGCCGGGGCTTGGGGCAGCAGCTCGCCGCGCAATCCGAGAATGCTCATGGCGGTGTCGTGCATGCGCTGGTCAAGTTCGGACCAGAAGATCTTGTTGGTCGACGATTCCGGCCCGATCTTGCCGCCCTGCACCAGTTGCGAAGCGGTCATGTAGGTGCCCAGGGTGTAGGCCTCGGCATCGAGCCAGGCACGCATCACCGCCTCGCCGATGGCCGGGTCGCGGTCGGCCTGCTCACGGTTGGCCAGGTACAACTGCACCAGACGCCTGGCGGTTTCCTGGAAGCGCGCCGGTGAGCGCAGCAGCAAACCGCGTTCGAAACCGGCGGTGGACATCGCCACGTGCCAGCCCATGCCTTCGCCACCGAGGGCGTTTTCCAGCGGCACCTTGACGTCGTCGAAGAAGATCTCGGCGAAGCCCGGCAGGCCGTTGAGTTGCGGAATCGGGCGCACGGTGATGCCTGGCGTATTCAGTGGCAGCAGGATGAACGTCAGCCCGTTATGGCGCTGGGACTGCGGGTCGGTACGGAAAATACCGAACGCCCAATCGGCCCATACCGCGCGGGTCGACCAGGTTTTCTGGCCGTTGATCACGTAGTGGTCGCCAACCCGTTCAGCCTTGGAGCGGATCGCCGCCATATCGGAGCCGGCACCCGGTTCGGACCAGGCCTGGGCCCAGATGTCTTCACCGGTGGCCATGCGCGGCAGAAAGCGTGCCTTTTGTTCTTCGCTGCCGTACTCCATCAGGGTCGGGCCGAGCAGGAAGATGCCGTTCTGGTTGACCCGTGCCGGCGCCCCGGAACGGTAGTATTCCTCTTCGAAAATCAGCCACTCGATCAGGTCGCAGCCGCGCCCGCCGAGTTCGGTCGGCCAGGTGACCATGCCCCATCGGCCTTCGTTGAGTTTTGCTTCCCAGGCACGGTGTTCGGCAAAGCCCTGTTCGGTGTCGAACGATTGCAGCGGTTCACTCGGTACATTGGCCGCCAGCCAGGTCCGCGCCTCGGCGCGAAAGGCCTGCTGGGCCGGGGTATAGGTCAGGTCCATGAATATGCCTTCAGCCGTTGAATCGGGCATCGCGTTTCTCGACGAACGAGTCGCGTGCTTCCTGAGAGTCCAGTGAGCGGTAGGCTTCGAGGGTGAAGCCCTGCTCCCAGCGGTATTTGTCTTCCAGATTGCCGTCTTCGATGCCGGTCAGCGCTTCCTTGGCCAGGCTGATCATGCCGGGGCTCTTGGCGGCGATGGTGCGGGCAATCTGCAACGCGGCTTCACGCAGGTCTTCGCGCTTGACCACCCGTTCCACCGCGCCCAGGCGGTAAGCCTCGGCGGCGTCGATGGCCTCGCCGGTGAAATACATGTGGCGGACCTTCTGCACCGGGAACAGCCGCTGCAAATGCGCGCCGCCGCCCATGGCCCCGCGATCCACTTCCGGCACGCCGAAGGTGGCGCACTCGGCAGCGACAATGATGTCGGCGGCACCGCAAATGCCGATGCCGCCACCCAGCACGAAGCCGTGCACGGCGACGATCACCGGTTTCGGGTTACGGTGGATGGCCTTGAAGCTGTCGTAGTTGCCCTTGTTCACCGCGACGATCAGGTTGCCGTCGGCGGCCAGTTCCTTGATGTCGACCCCGGCGCAGAAGCCGCGACCTTCGGCACGGATCACGATCACCCGCACGTCGCTGTGGCGGCCCAGGCCCTCGATTTCGCTGGCGATATCGGCCCAGCCCTGGCAGTTGAAGGCGTTGACCGGTGGCCGGTTGAAGACCAGTTCGGCAATGCCGTTATCGATGCTGACGCTAAATGGTTTCATGCCTTTTTTCCTTCACGACACACGGCGGCACAGCTCGCCCAGGCGCGCTTCGGCGTCGCGGACGATCTGTTCAATCAATTGGGCGCAGCTGGGCAAGCTGTCGATGGATGCGGCGATCTGCCCGGCGGGCAATACGCCCGCGGCCGGTTGCCCGTCGACCATGGCTTTCTGGATCACCATCGGCGCGTTGGCGGCCATGATGCTTTGCGCGGCGGTCAGCTCCCCGGCACCGCGCATCTTCAAGGCACTGCCGAGCAACTGAGTCAGGCTCATGCCGGTGTGACGGCGGTAAGCCAGGCCACTGCGCAACGCCAGCAACAGGCGCTTGAGACCGCCGCTGTTTTCCAGCTGGTTGAGCAATTCGTTGCGGATCATCCGTTGCGGCATGCCGTCGATGGCACGGCTGATGATGATCGCCGCCGGGTCCTTTACTGCCAGGTAACGCGCCAGCGTTTCCTGGGGCACCGGGCTGTCGGCGCACATCAGAAAACGCGTGCCCATGGCGATGCCCTCGGCACCATAGGCCAGGGCCGAGACCAGGCCCTTGCCGTCCTTGAAACCGCCGGCTGCCACCACGGGCACCGACACGGCGTTGACCACCTGATCCAGCAGCATCGAGGTCGGCACGGAACCGGTGTGCCCACCGCCCTCGCCGCCTTGCACAGTCACCGCATCGGCACCCATTTCCACGGCTTTCTGTGCATGCTTGAGCGCACCCACCGTGGGAATGCACACCACGCCGGCATCCTTCAGGCGACTGATCATTTGCTTGCCGGGCGAACGGCTGTAGCTCACCGCCCGGACCTTGTGGCGCAACACCAGCTCGACGATCTCGCCGGCATTGGCCTGGTACATGTGAAAATTCACGCCGAACGGCTGATCGGTCAGGCGCCGGGTCTCGATAATCGCTGCTTCCATCTGCTGCGGTTCGATGGTCGCCCCGGCGAGAAAACCGAAGCCACCGGCATTGCCGGTGGCCGCCACCAGTTTCGGGTCGGCGACCCAGCCCATGGCGGTCTGGATGATCGGATAACGGCAACCGAGCAGTTCGGTCAATCGGGTATTCAACGAGATCGCCATGCTCACGCCCCGCCCGCTTTGCGTTGCGAACTGGCCATGGCCTTGGCGTCGTAGCCGCCGAGACGGTCGCCGGACACCAGTTCATTGTGGGCGTGGGCGAAGTGATGCAAGCCGAACACCATGTCCATGGTCGCGCGCTTGCCCATCAAGTCTTCGGCGTTGTTCACCGCCTGCTTGCTCAATTGCAGGCCCAGGCGCGGCATCTGTGCGATGCGCCCGGCGATGTCGAGGGTCTGTTGTTCCAGCTCGTCGCGAGGGACCACCCGATTGAGCATGCCCATCTGATAGGCCCGTGGCGCCGGCATGCGCTCGCCGAGAAAGAGAAATTCCTTGGCGATGCGCGGGTTCAATTCATGCACGTGGGCGAAATACTCGACCCCGGGAATGCCCATGCGCACCACCGGGTCGGCGAAGTAGGCATCCTCGCTGGCGACGATCAGGTCGCAGACCCAGGCCAGCATCAGTCCACCAGCAATGCACGCTCCCTGGACCATGGCAATGGTCGGCTTGGGCATCTCGCGCCAGCGCCGGCACATGCCCAGATAGACCTCCTGCTCGCGGGCATAGAGAAACTCGCCGCCCGGTTTGTTCACATGGTCGTACCACAGGCTGGCGCGGTCGAAGGTCTTGTCGACGTCGCGGCCCGGGGTGCCGATGTCATGCCCGGCGGAGAAATGCTTGCCGGCGCCGCGCAACACGATGACTTTCACTTCATCGTCATCGCAGGCCCGGCGAAACGCCGCGTCCAGCGCGTAAGTCATCTGCGAGTTCTGCGCGTTGTGGTACTCGGGGCGGTTCATGGTGACCAGGGCCACCGCGCCTTGCACTTCGTAAAGCACCACGTCGGCCTGGTTGTTATCGTTATCTTCAGCCATCACTTTTCTCCGCAACGCGTTGCTCAGCGTTGGCCTGGCGGGTTGTCTTTAAGTTGCAGGGCGCGCAGGTTGTGCGGGTCCAGACGCTGGATCAGTTGCAACTGCTCGGCAGTCGGTGCGGCGGTGGTCGGGCAGTCGTCCGGTACGTGCAACTCGAAGCCGGTGTTGTCCTGGACTTGCGCCGCGGTCACGCCGGGGTGCAGCGAACGGATGCGCATCTGCCGCTGCGGGCCCTGGAAATCCAGGACGCAGAGGTCGGTGATGATCAGGCGGATATCGATGTCGTCCAGCTTCCAGCCTCGCGCCAGGCGGGCCGGGTTGTAGCCGACCGAGGCGACCATATCGACCTCGCCTTCGACGAACACCCGACGGTTGTGGCTCGGCACGCAAAACGAGTTGGCGTGGCTGATCGAGTTGCCGGGGAAACCCCGTACGCCGAGCATCTGCGCCTTGGGTTTGGCGTAGTCGCCGATGCAGGAAATGTTCGCCTGGCCGAAGCGGTCGATCTGGGTCGGGCCGACCAGCGCATGGCGCTTGCCACCCCAGACGTTGTCGAAAATTCGCGAGAAGCCCATCCAGCTGTCGCGCTTGGGCTCGTAGCCGTTGCGTGCGCCCAATGGCACTGGCTCGGCGACCATGTAGGCTTCGGAGTCGGTCATCAGCAGTTGCGGATTGCTGGTCAGCATGGCCAGCGAGGCGGCCAGACGCGGGATCACACCGATGCCGGTGGCCAACACTTCGCCGTCTTCGCGCCAGGCTTCAGAGGCCGCGCAGATCATCAGTTCGGCGAGGCTGTAAGTAGTAGTGCTCATCGGAAGGTTCCCTTAGAAAATCGGCAACGGCAGTTCACGGATCGCAGCCAGGCCGCCGACCTTTTCCAGATACTGTTCGTGGGTGCAGTCGACGTAGTCGCGCACGTAGCCCTGCCAGCCATCGGCCGCCTGGGCCGTGGCGTTGTAGGCCTTGAAGTGCGCGACGTCGAAACCGTACAGCGGCGCGCAGGACGACGGGTGCGCCCCACCCGGCACGTGGGCCACGGCGGTGGTCAGGTTGCGTTCCCAGAACACTTGATGTGCGTGGGTGCTGTCCTGATGGAAATACTCGCTGTCGACCAGCTCATCGCAGGTCACGTAGCTGTGGGTCGCGGCGCGCACGAACAGGTCGTCCATGTAATGATCCGGGCCGCTGATCTGGCACACGCCGCGTTTGTCGGCACGGTCGACGTGGACCAGCGCCGCGTCGAGCTTGAGCGCCGGCATCGCCACCCAGTCCTTGCCATCGGCATAGGGCGAGGCGATCAACTTGATCTGGCGGTTGTGGCGCAGCACATCGGTGCCCAGGCCCACGGCGGTAGGAATGAACGGCACGTTCATCGCCGCCGCCCGCAGACCGAGCAACAGCATGCCTTCGTCGATCTCCATCACTTCCAGCGCCGCTTCCTGTCGCGCCTTGCGGAAGTACGGCTCGAGCGGAATGAAATCCAGGGAGACAAAGGCGAACACCAGTTTCCTGATCTTGCCGGCGGCACAGAGCATGCCGACATCGGCACCGCCGTAGGCGACCACGGTCAGGTCCTTGAGGTCCGAGCGCAGAATCTCGCGCACCAGCGCCATCGGCTTGCGCCGCGGGCCCCAGCCACCGATACCGATGGTCATGCCGTCACGCAGTTGGCCGACGATCTCGGCGGTGGTCATTTGCTTGTCCATCGTCATGTTCCTCATTGGCGACCGACACTGAAGTCGTGGCCCCAGTGGCTGACCACGGTGCTTTCAAACGGTGTGTGGCGATCCCAGTCGACCACCAGGCCGTCGCAGCCGTACTCCAGGTCAAACCCGGACGGGGTCTTGATGTAGAAAGAAATCATCTGGTCATTGGTGTGCTGGCCGAGGGTGGCCGACAGCTTCACGCCGTTGGCGTGGACGCGGTCCAGGGCGCGACCGACTTCGTCCAGCGCGTTGACCTCGACCATCATGTGCACGCAACCGTGGGGCATCGGGCACTCGAAAATTGCCAGCGAGTGGTGCCGGCCGTTGTTGCAGTGCAGGAAGTGAATACGCTTTTGCGGTTCGGCCGGGTCCGGGGTGAAGCGCACTTTCATCAGGTCCGACAGGCCGAAACCGAGTACCTGCTCGTAGAAGTCGCGGCAGCGCTCGAAGGCCGGCGCTGGCAGTACCACATGGCCCATGCCCAATTCGTTGGTGACGAAACCCTTGACGCCCACCGGCGAAACGAAACGGGCGAAGTCCTGCAACGGGCCCCAGAACAACTCGTGGCGATTGCCGTCCGGGTCGCTGAAGCGCACCAACTCCTGGACCTTGCGCAGTTCGGCCTCGGCGGCGGTGCCACGGGTCACCTGCACGTCGGCTTGCTGCAACTCGCTGACCGCCTGTTCCAGCGCCGCTTTGCCAGCCACTTCCCAGCCGCAGGCACCGAAGCCGTTCCCGACACTTTTCTGCACCAGGATGCGGTAGTGGCGCTCGTCCATTTTCAGGTACAGGTGCTCGTCGTCATCGCTGCCGATGACCATCATGCCCAGCACCTGGCTTGCGTAGTGGCGCCATTGCGCCAGGTCGCTGGATAACAGGGTGACGTAACCCAGACCGCGGATATCCATGGATGCACTCCTCGTTTTTCTCAGGCGGTGCCGCCCTTCGGCGACTGCCGGGGGAGACTTTATGTAGGGCCTATTCAAACGGGTTCGGCGAGGGGCAACATCGTCCAATGGGACTAGCGGATTTGATGGCTGGGGGCATCAAAAATAACTTGTGGGAGCGAGCCTGCTCGCGATGGACGACCAGACACCACGGGGCATCAGACAGCCCGCGTCATCGTTGACGACCATCGCGAGCAAGCTCGCTCCTACAGGGGTGGTGTTACGGGCAAAAAAACGGGCCAGAAAGGCCCGCTTGAGAAAGATATGAAACCTACCTTCTTTTACATTTTTCAAGTTCGTTTTGGTTTTTCAACGTCGTTTTTATACCTAGCCGGTACTTGCAGTACTGGATGACCAACTGCCGCTCCGTATCACTTAGCTCACTCAATTTTTTGTCATCTGATTCGTACGCAAAAATATTTTCAAACTTCATCTGAATTGTCGGACTTTTCTTGATGAAAAATACTTTTTCCGGGTATGCGTCTTCCATCTTTTCGTAAAAGCCGATGTAGAGGAAAGCGAAGAGAGCGATCGGGAAAATCAAAAGCAGCGGTTTCATAATGAAGGTGGTTGCAATAGTTTGGTTTTGGTTCGAAGGTCTTTTGATTGAAACCTATACCTTGACGTTCCCGGTCCAGCCGACGAATAAGGCGCATCCACATACACCATCCTCCTTGATAACGACGCGTGCCAACAACGTTGATAGACGTCGGTTTCCTTGTTGAGGACGGCAGAATAAACGGCCTCTAGACCACTCAGTCAAGGCGCAGAATTCCCTGTAGGAATAGTCGCCGTCTCTGATTTTTTTGATCTTGATTATGGGTTATTCCGAATTCGTACAGCTGTGTCTGATCCGTCTACTCTGGTGACGGGACCTTGCCGCAGAACCTGTGGGAGCGGGCTTGCTCGCGAAGGCGGTGTGTCAGGCAATATAAATGGTGAATGTGCCGGCCTCTTCGCGAGCAAGCCCGCTCCCACAGGGGGCGGTGGTGTTGCGGGTTTATGCGGGCGATTCGATTTGATCGAGCACGCGGTTCGCGGTGATCTCCGCCAGCATGACGCTGTTGGAGATACCCAGCAGGGCATTGCGGTCACCGCCCTCCAGATGATCCACCAGTTGATGCACCATCACATCCACCGAGGCCAGCGTCTCGACCAGATAGACCACCAGGGTTTCGGTCGTGGCCTCAGGGTCGACACTAAACAGCGTGCTGATTGTTCGAGGAGTGGCTTTGATGTCGGCTGTCGAGGGGAAGTGGTAAGCGAGGGCACGCTCGGCGGCCTCGTTGAGTTTTTTGGAATCGGGTTCGTGCGGGGATGCCGGATCGGTGTCCGGGGGATTGGGTGTGACTTTGAACATATCTCAGGTTCCTAATGATGCGCCAACCTCCTGCTGCTAAACGAAGAGGGTGGCAGCTGCACGCAGGTTAGCAGACCGGGGAACCTAAGAAGCCGGCGCGCCCAAGGGCGCCCTGCGTACAGCCACCATCAAAATACAGGCACAAAACCTGACTGATAGAAGCGTCGTACGACTTAGGTTATACCCGAGCTGCTAAACCCGATCACTGATGGGCAGTGACGCGAATCAAGTTACCGAGGGGGTCCAAGGCGCACAAGCCGGCGGATTCTGGCGTAGCTGTAGGCAGCGACGCAAGGTGTTGTAGCTTTCATCAAGTAACACTGACAGCCGTTAAACAGGCTCCGTTTAAAGGCCAAATCGGTGATGGGAACAACCACAAAACCTGTGGGAGCGGGCTTGCTCGCGAAGGCGGTGGGTCAGGCAACATAAATGGTGAATGTGCCGGCCTCTTCGCGAGCAAGCCCGCTCCCACAGGGGATTGGTGCAGGCATAAAAAAACGGGCCTTGGGGACCCGTTGGAAAGTTGGCCTGACGTCCGTGCCAGGCCTGAAAAAATGAAGCACTGGGGTATGACTCTGAACCTGTGGGAGCGGGCTTGCTCGCGAAGGCGGTGGGTCAGGCAACATAAATGGTGAATGTGCCGACCTCTTCGCGAGCAAGCCCGCTCCCACAAGGGTGATGCGGTGTTCACGCCATTAGCGTCAACCTTCAACCCTTGCGGAAGTGCGGAATCACCTTCTCGCCAATGTTCTTCAGGGTCTCCAGCTGCGCCCACTGCGGCACGGTGCCCATCTGGCAGATGAACAGGATTTCGTCGGCGCCGGCATCGATAAGGCGCTGCACGTAGCCGATGCAATCCTCGACGGTGCCGTAGGCGTGGTTGGGGTTCATCATCGCCATGGTCGGGTCGGAGAAGTCGACGCTGACTTCTTCGGAGGCGAAGCGCGACTTGATCACGCTCTGGCCGTTGCCATCGACGAAGGTATCGTCCTTCCACTTCTCAGGGTCCGGACGCTCGCCACCGCCGTACCAGTAGCCCAGGGATTCCATGAAGTAGCGCTGGCCACGGATACCGATGCGGCGCGCCTCTTCGTTGTCCTCCAGCACGATGGCCGGGCACAGGGCGGCGATGTGACGGTTAGGACGGAAGCCCACTTGCTTCTTCTCATCGCGGTTGTCGTAGGCCGTGTGATACACCTCGACCTTTTTGGCGATTTCTTCCGGGCCACCGAAACCGAGCACCAGAGCGCCCATGCCGCGACCGCCGGCATTTTTCAGCGACTCGGTGTTGGTGCATGCCAGGTACATTGGCGGGTGCGGATCCTGATACGGCTTTGGATGGATCGGACGCTTGGGGATCTGCACGAAGTCGCCGTTGTGCTCGATCTCGTCCTGCACGAACATTTTCGGGATCAGGTACATCATCTCGTCGATCTGCGGCTGCAAGGTCGCCAGGTCGTAGCCGAAGGTCCCGGCTTCCTGCTGGGTGCCGCCCTTGCCCACGCCAAAGTGCACACGGCCCTTGGACAGCAGGTCGAGGGTGGCGATGCGCTCGGCGACTTTCACCGGATGGTTCATCGCCGGTGGCAGGCAGACCACGCCGTGACCGATACCGATACGCTCGGTTTTACCCGCCACGAAGGCCAGCATGGTTTCCGGCGCGGACATGTGCGAGTAGTTGCTCAGCGCGGTGTGCTCCACGCACCAGAACGTGTCGAAGCCAAGCTTGTCGGCCAGCACCGCCTGCTCAACGGTGTCCTGGAAAATCTTGCGGTCGCCTTCGCGGCTGGAGTCCACCGTCTGGGCTTCGTAAATCAGGGAAAATTTCATGGTTGATCCTTGTGCTTATTTGGATGCGCAGTCGGCGCCAGAGACCTGTGCCTTGCGCCCATGCTCGGGTATTGGCAGGGCGCTCGAATCACGCAAACGGACTAGCTGATTCAGCAGAAACCATCAGAGGAAAAAGTCATTGCTGTCCTGCCCCATGCTCACGCCGCCGAGGTTCCACGCATACTTGGCCGGACTGTTGGCGACGTGGGCGCGCCCGGTGTGAATGTCGCGGAAGGCACGGTTGATCGGGTGGCTGCGGAAGATCGTCGAAGCACCGCTGTTGAACATCAGATCGCCAACGGCCTTGGCGCACTTGTCGGCCACCAGTGCCGAGTCGTAACGCATCTTCACCCGCTCGGGCATGCTCAACGGCTCGCCCTTCTGCGCACGCTCCAGCATCAGGGCGAAATTGCGCAGCAGCACGGTCTTGCACTCGTCGACGCAGACCATGGCGTTGGCCAGCGCCGATTGCGCGGCCGGGTCCTGGACCATTTTGCGACCGTCGTTGACCCCGACCCGAGCGCGGTTGTGCTCGACAAACTGATCCACCGCGCCTTGCAGGGCACCGATAGCGGACGACGAAACCGCACGCACGAAAATCTGCCCGAATGGCAGACGAAACAGCGGCGCAGTGTTCACTGCGTTGCCCGGACTGTTCTGCATGAAACCGTCGAGGGCGCGATGGGTGCGGTACTCGGGAACGTAGGCGTTTTCCACCAGGATGTCATGGGACCCTGTGGCTTCCAGGCCCATGACGTTCCAGTTGTCGAGAATCTGGTAGTCGCTGCGCGGCACCAGGAACGTCCGGTAATCCGGCGCCCCGCCCGCCTCTGCCGGCGGCACCAGCGCACCGAGGAACGCCCAGTCGCAATGCTTGCTGCCGGAAGAGAAACCCCAGCGCCCGCTCAACTTGAAGCCACCTTCAACCCGCTCGACCTTGCCCACCGGCATATAGGAAGACGAGATCAACACGCTGGAGTCGCTACCCCAGACATCCTGGGCCGCGCGGTCGTCAAACAGCGCCAGCTGCCAGTTGTGGATCGCCACCACCCCCAGCACCCAGGCCGACGACATGCAGCCCTCGGCGAGGGTCATCTGTACGTCGAAGAAATCCTTGGGTTCCAGCTCGTAGCCTTCCCAGCGGGCCGGCTGCAGGATGCGAAAGAACCCGGCGTCCTGGAAATCCTTCAGGGTTTCTTCGGGCAACTGGCCGGCTTGCGCGGCATTCAGGGCGCGCTCACGCAGGATCGGCACCAGCTCGCGGGCACGTTGGCTCAGACGCTGGCGAATCAGGTCTTGGTTGAGCATTTTTATTGTTCTCCTTTGTTCACCCCATCCGCCGGGGCGCGCGTGCAACGGGGCGGGTGTAGCGCCCCTACACTGGCATTCAAGCAATGCATGACCGGGCGGACATCCCTCAAACGGACCATGTGGTTTTGGGGGAACAGGTATCGGGTACATCTGAAAGGGGGGTGTTGGATGGCAGACGGTGTGGGGTTTTTAGGGTGTACATATCCGTTTCTGCGGTAACGGCGGCTTAGGGTTCCGCCCTTACGGCGGGTTACTTGGAAGAGCGGAGCGCCGCCCGGCCCCAAGTAACCAAGGGCTCTTGC